>NZ_CAAAFR010000199.1:0-13195 GCF_900634745.1 Protofrankia symbiont of Coriaria ruscifolia | reverse complement strand
CGTCGACCGTGCCGAGCAGGGCCGTTGCGATGTGGCGAAGCTCGTCGACGCGCCAGTCGGCCCCGACACCGCGGCAGTCGCACTGGAAACGACCGACGCACGCGGCGACGGCCTCGTCGAATTCGGATGTGCGCTCACCGTTTTGCCCGTCGGTCAGCAGGATCGCGTGGTGGATCGCGTTCGGCCTGGTGGCCATCAGTTCCCGGGTGCGGGTGAGCCAGCGGCCGATCGCGGTGCCGCCGTCGGGTTCGAGCCGTCCGATCTCCGCCTTGGCCGCGGCCCGCGTCCGCTTGTCGGCCTGGACGAGCTCGGACCGGGTCGGATAGACGGCCTCGGTGATTCCCGACCCCTGCACGATCGCGAACCACACACCGTCGGGCAGGGCGTCGACCGCAGCCTTCGCGGCTCGCCGCATCTCGATGATCTTTGTCTGTGGTGCCGCCATGGATCCCGAACAGTCCAGCATGATGACCTCGGCAAGCTCCGCCGGCCCACCCTGGCTCAGCGGACCTACCGGGCCGTGCGCTCCCCGGACAGTGACCACCGCGTGTACCTCGCCGTGGCCGTAGGCCAGATACTCGTTCTGGAAGACCTCCACAGCGAACGGCGTGGTCATCGCTGGTCCCTTTCGGAGGTGTGCCTACCGGTGTGCCTGCCGGTGGGTTCCGGGCCGACCTGCGCGATCACAACCGTGATGTTGTCGTGGCCGCCGCGGTCGATCGCATGTCCGGTCAGGTGGCGGGCGATCGTGACCGCCGAGGCGTTCGGCGGGAGCTGGCCGACGACCGCGGCCATGTCCTCGGCACGGGACAGGTAGTTCCACAGCCCGTCGGTACAGACCAGCACCGTGGCCGAAACGGGCAGCGGGAAGACGCGGACATGCGGGGTGACGTCACCGGCGTCGGCACCGAGCCAGCGGGTGAGGGTGTGGGCCCGCCGGTCGGTCTCGACCGTGGACGCGGGGATCAGCCCGGCGCGGGCGGCCTCGGCCGCCCAGGTGTCGTCCTCGGTCAGGCGTTCGAAGCAGCGCGCTGCGAGCAGATACACTCGGCTGTCGCCGATCCAACCGACGGTCACACGTCCGGTGCCGTCCTGCTCACGCGTGATGATCGCCGCGGTCAGGGTGCAGGACGGCGAGCTGCGTCCGACGGCAGGCACCCGGGCCACCGCGTCCTGTGCGGCGGCGACGGCGGCGTGTATCGCCCGTTCGGCCTGGCTCGGGGGCAGCTCCTCGCTGAGCACGCTGGGTGGCCTGGTCGGGATGTCCGCGTCGGGCCAGCCGATGTCGTCGGTGTCATAGTCGCCGTGATCGTTGCGGTAGTCACTGTAACGATCACGGTAGTCGGGCGGGTCACCGTCCTCGCCGAAGTCCGCACCGAAGCCGGGGTAGCCGAACGGGTCGGGTCCGGCCGCACTGCCCCGATTCCGACGATCTCCGCCCTCGCGGTCCCGTCCGGGGCGAGTGCAGGGGGTGGGCTTGGCAAGTAGCGCAGTCGCGGCCGCCACCGCCGCACGGGCCGCCGCGCGGGCCGCCGGCCCGGATCCGGGCGTGCTCGACACGCCGTCACAGACCACCGCGATCAGAGTGGAGCCGACCATGGCGACGCCCATCGCGTCCTCGTTGGTGGCGTGACGCACCCCTCGGTCACAGACGCCGGCAACCGGGCCGAGGTCGATCTCGCGATGGTCGGCGTCGTCGGTCTCCGCCGGCGTTGTGGCCCGCAGCGGCGTTCCACACGCTTCACAGAAGCGGTCGTCCGGGTATGCCGGACTCGCGCACACCGGGCAGCGTCCCCCTTTCTGGTCGATTCCGTACCGTCCCTTCTCCGCGGCGGGGTCGTGGACGACCCGCCCGGTCCTCGTGACTTCTGCCGTGGATCGCCCACGGTTGATCACGTGCGTATCACCTGATCAGACCAGCGTCCACGGGCGGACGCGGTTTGCCGCCTCTACCATGGCAACGCGCTGGGGCCGGGTCGTGGTGAGCCTGGCCAGATCGCGGTACACCTGTTCCAGGCCGGAACGCACGTCTCGGACGCGCAGCGGCCGTCCCGCGACGACGTCGTCACCAGGTTGTAGTGTGCCCGCCTCCAGCGCCTTGAGTGCCACCTCCAGAATCGTCCGTGCGAGATCCGCCCGTGCTCCTGGGTCGGCGTCCAGCACGTCGAGATTGCCCGACGCCTCGGCGAGTTCGGCCCGTCCGGGACGACCGGCGGGGTCGACCATGGCCCGGATGATGCGGGTCCGGGCGTACACGTACGCCGCGGACGCCCGCGGCACGCGTTGCCATGCCTCGATCGCGCCGCGCATGTCACCGGCGCGCAGGCGGACTCGGGCCAGCCCGAACGACGCCGACGTGAACGTCGGGTCGGTGCGGGAGACGACGTCGAACATGCGCGCGGACGTCGCCGGGTCGGCGGTTTCGGTCGCCAGGGCCAGGGCCAGCTTGGGCGCGAGCTCGCCGGGAAGCGCGCTGTAGACCTTGTCGAAGAAGTCGCGGGCCGCCTGCGCGTCACCGGCGGTGAGTGCGAGCAGCCCCCGGTACCAGTCGGTACGCCACTGGTAGGGGTCGTCGTTCGCGACTGTCGTGAGCAGGGCCTGCGCCCGGGATGCCTGGCCGGCCTCCATCCAGGCGCGGGCGAGGTGCAGGTGGGTCCCGGGGGTGGCCGGGCCGGTCCGGTCCGCCGGGCTCATCGTCGAAAGCAGCTTGGTCAACTGTTCGGGTTCCACGTCGGGTAACGCGGCCAGGGTGGCCGCGGCCGGGTCTTCGGGGTCGGGCCGGCATGTCGGCAGTATCGACCACGGCGGTCCGGCGACGCTGCCGTCGGGATTCTCTCCGGTCAGATGCGCCTCCGAGCCGAAACGCAGACTGGGCGCGGGATTCGGTCGTCCCTCCTCGACGGCGACGATCTCCCGCAGGACGCCCAGCAGCTCGTCGGACATCTCGTCCGCACTGGCGAACCGGGCATCGGGGTCGGTGGCCGTCGCCCGCAGCAGGAAGCGGTGGAGACAGTCGTGACGCGCGAGCACCTCGTGGGCGTCCTGCGGGGGAATCGTGTAGGAGTAGGTGGTGGTGTTGCCCCGGAAGTCCAGGAGCAGAGTTGCCAGCGAACGCCCGATCGTGAACAGGTCGGAGGCGACCGACGGCCCGGCCGTGGCCACCTCGGGAGCCCGGTAGCCCGGGGTGGCGTACGACAGGCCGGGATCGCCGATGCGGTGCACCGCGCCGAGGTCGATGAGCTTCAGCGAATCACCGGAGAGCATGACGTTGTCCGGTTTGAAGTCGCAGTAGACCAGGCCCTGGCGGTGCAGATAGCCGAACGCCGGGAGGATGCCGAGGATGTAGGCGATGGCCTGGGTCACCGGCAGCGGGTCGGACCGGCCGCCGGCGGCTTCCCAACGCTGCTTGAGCAGCTTCAGCAGGGACATCCCGCCGACGTACTCCATCACGATGTAACCGCTGCCCTGCCACTCCACGAAACTGAAGATCTTCACGATGTTGCTGTGGTCGACCGAGGCGAGGAACCGGCGTTCGGCGATGGCCGCGGCCGTCGCCTGCGGGTCATGGGTGTTGAGCAGGCCCTTGAGCACGACCCAGAAGTTCTCGGCGACGCCCCGGTCACGGGCGAGGTACACCCAGCCCTGACCGCCGAACGCCAGGCAGCCGGCGATCTCGTACTGGCCGACGACATCCCCGGCCGCGAGCTTCGGCACGAACGAGAACGGATGCCGGCATTTCGGGCAGAAACCTTCCAGTAGACCCGGGGTGTCACTGCGTGCCCGCCCGACCGGTTCGTTGCATATGGCGCAGTGCCGGCTGCGTTCGGGAACCTGCGGATCGGCCAGCACCATCGACGCGGGATCGAGCACGGTCACGTCGGGGACGCTGACGATGCCGGCGCCGAGCCGGCTGCGCGACGGGATCGACCCGGATCTCCTCCTCCGCCGCGAACGCCTCGGGCTGCCCGGCCCGGTACTACTCGATTGCAGCGCGCCTATGCTCATCGCGCTCGTGCTCCGGCCCCCTGCTGCTGGCGGGCTGGCTTGCGCGCCGATGGACGCCTGGTCGCGCTCTGGCAGGTCCTGGCCGGATGCGGGCGAGGTCGCCGCCAACCCGCAGATGTCGCAGTAGCCCTCGTCGAGGGTGCCGGTGCAGTCGGGCTGCGCGCAGGGGGCGCCGTCGCCGACCGGGACGGCGGGGAAGGGACGCGCCACCCCGCCGGATGCCGCTGCGCCGGATGGCTGGCCCGCTGTCATACGTCTCAGCAGCTGGTTCGGCACCGGTCGGTTGCCGGCATCCGGTTGGCCGGGAACGGCCGGAGCGGGCAGCAACCCGCAGACGTCGCAGTAGCCGTCCTCGATGGTGCCGTCACATCCCGGCTGGGAGCAGGGCGCACCGTCATTGCTGGGGCCACCGCTGACTGGCAGCGGGCCGCCACCGGACCGGGAAGTGCTCACTTCTGCTCGGTCCCCCTTCCCCTGCTCTGGCCGGCGCTGCTGCTCTGGCCGACACTGCTGTTCCGGCCGGGAGCGCTGTTCGGGCTGGCACCGCTGTTCCCGCCGGCGGCGCTGCTCGGAGCGGTACCGCTGCTCGGGCTGGCAGCGCCGCTTCGGCTGGCAGCGCCGCTCGGCGGTACGTGCCCGACCGGGCCGTATCCGGCACAGCCGCCCGGCGTGGACCGGCGGTCGACCGCCGCACCGAAGGCGCTCACCAGCGCGGCGGCCCGGTCGAGATCGGTCGGTGCCGTGTACAGGACCGATCGGGCCTGCCGGTACAGGTCGGCGAGTTCCGGTTCCTCGATGACACCCCGCCCGGCGGCCTTGGCCTGCCAGCCGTCCAGGAGGCCGCGCAGATCGTCGCGGGTGCGCAGCACGGCCGCGTTGGTCTCGGTGACCCGACGAGCGGAGATCAGCGTGGCGTCCGCGAGTTCCCGCCAGCGGTCGAGCCCCCTGCTCGCCTCCTTCCAGCGGCCCGCCGACGCCGTCGCGGTCAACCGGTCGAGCCAGGTCCGCAGGCCGTGACGCTCGTCGTCGAGTACCCCGTCGGGCAGGCGGACCAGGGACGTCCCCGGCCGCAGGATGCGTCCACGGGCTCGGTCGGCGTCCGCTGCCGCCTGCTCGATGAGGGCGACTATGCGATCCAGCAGTTCCCTCGCGCCCTGTAGCGCTTTTGGCAGGGTGTCATGCCGCCTGGCCAGCTCGCCCAGCCCGGTCCAGGCCGCTGCGACTGCCGCCTCGAGACGTGCGGACAGGCCCTCGGGCAGCGAAAGCGGATCGGTGGCGGCCAGCTCGGAGAACTCGGCCAGCAGGCGGCGGGCGATGGCCAGACCCGCCTCGTCGTCCAGGTGTAGCCGGGAGGCGATCGCGGCGGCAGCGGCGATCTGCTGTTCGGCCGTGTCGACGACGGTCAGCTGGGTGTTCCAGACGCTCACGATCTCGTTGATGCAGGTGCGTACGGTCTGTAGTGCCCCGTCGGTGCGGCCGGCCAGATCCGCCGGGCGGATGCCCAGGTGCGTGAGCGGGTTGTGCAGCAACGCGTCCAGCTCGTCGATGGTGCGGGCGTCCATCCGGGCTTTGTCCCCGCGGATGGCACGTGCCCGCTCGACAAGGTCGGTGAGGATGCCGTACCAGTGCCAGGCATCGGCCAGGGCGCTCAGCGCGGCCGTTGCCCGCTGGTGGGTGCTGCCGGTGAGCCGGTCGGGGGCGAGCAGAGCACGTTCGGGCGCGTTCTCCAGTTCCATCAGGACGGCTGCCTGGGAGGCGAGCGCGTCCGACAGCAGGGCCAGAGCCCGGTCGATCCGCTCCTGGGTCATGCTCGCCATGGTCACCGATCCCGATATTCCGGTACCGGTCGATCGGACATCCACCCGTCGAACCGCGGCTGGCTCGCTGTCATCGTGGTCGCCGGGTCGCTCGTGATGTTGCGGGTTCGGTGGCGGCGGTATCCACTACGGCAAATACGGCAAATAGTACCGAAGATGTGTTGGCCGTCACGGTCCGACGATAGTTCGACTGTCGCAAGGTGTGAGGTAGAGGTTGTACCGATCCGGTGTCAGCTTGCGGACAGACAGCCTGGCTGAACACCGCCCCGGCGGATTACGTGTCTCGCCGCCGTCCCCGCACCGGACCGGCCGACAGGCTTCACGTACGTTCCGGTCACGGATTGGATGGTCACCGGGCAGGTACCGGTATGAGGCACAAGTGTGAGTCGCAAGGATGCGCGGGTCGCAAGGAGAGGAGGATGACGCCGTGAGGGTTGCGCTGTTCGTGACCTGTTTCAACGACATCGCCTTTCCCGGGACGGGGAAGGCCACCGTCGAGCTGCTCGAACGGCTCGGGGTCGAGGTGGACTTCCCCTCTGCGCAGACCTGCTGTGGACAGATGCACGTCAACACCGGTTACCGGGCCGAGGCCATGCCGTTGGTGCGTGGCTTCGTCGAGGCGTTCGAGGGATACGACGCGGTGGTCACCCCGTCGGCGTCGTGCGCCGGCACGATCCGTCATTTCCACGGCCGGCTGGCCGCCGAGCGGGGTGACGCGGCGCTGCGTGACGGGGTGGCCCGGACAGCGCCGCGGGTGTACGAGCTGGCGGAGCTCCTCGTCGACGTGCTCGGGGTCACCGACGTCGGCGCGTACTTCCCGCACCGCGTGGCCTACCACCCGACCTGCCACTCGCTGCGGGTACTCGGACTGGGTGACCGGCCCCACCGGCTGCTGCGTGCGGTGCGCGGGCTCACCCTTGTCGATCTACCGGCCGCCGAGGAGTGCTGCGGGTTCGGCGGCACATTCGCGATCAAGAACGCGGACGTGTCGGTGGCGATGGGCGCGGACAAGGCGCGCCACGTCCGGGAGACCGGGGCCGAGGTGCTGGTGGCCGCGGACAATTCCTGCCTCGCGCATATCGGCGGGCTGCTCTCCAGATGGCGGTCCGGAGTGCGCATCCTGCACCTGGCCGAGGTGCTCGTCCCGACCGAGGCCACACCTGCTGCACCTGCTGCACCTGCCGTACCTGTCATACCTGCCGTATCCGCAGGGCCCGGGCGAGTCCCGGCACGACAGCGGGGACGGGCACGGAAGCGGGGATGGCCGGCATGACGGCGATCTTCATGGGGACGCCGGCGTTCCCCCAGGCGGCGCGCCACGCGCTGGCCGACACCCAGCTGCGCCGCAACCTGGCGCACGCCACCGCGACGATCCGGGACAAGCGGGCCCGGGTCGTCGGCGAGCTCGACGACTGGGAGGCACTGCGTCTCGCCGGAGCCGCGATCAAGGATCGTACGTTACGGCATCTGGACGGCTACCTGGAGCAGTTCGAGCGAGCGGTCACCGCGGCCGGCGGCCAGGTGCACTGGGCTGACGATGCGGCCGAGGCCAACCGGATCGTGGTCGACCTTGTCCGCGCCGCGGGCGTCGACGGCAGCGTCGACGAGGTCGTCAAGGTGAAGTCGATGGTCACCGCTGAGATCGGCCTCAACGACGCGCTGGCCGCGGCCGGGATCGCCGCGGTGGAGACCGATCTGGCCGAGCTCATCATCCAACTGGCCGGCGATCTGCCCAGCCACATCCTGGTCCCGGCGATCCACCGCAACCGGGCGGAGATCCGGGAGATCTTCCTGCGCGAGATGGCGGACGCGCCCGCCGACCTGTCCGACGAGCCGCGGGCGCTGGCCGCCGCAGCCCGGACGCACCTGCGGCGCAGGTTCCTCACGGCGAAGGTGGGGATCTCCGGGGCAAACTTCGCGGTCGCCGACACCGGCACCCTCGTGGTGGTCGAGTCGGAGGGCAACGGCCGGATGTGCCTGACCCTGCCGGAGACCGTGATCAGTATCGTGGGTATCGAGAAGGTGGTGCCGACCTGGTCCGATCTTGAGGTGTTCCTCCAGCTGCTGCCCCGGTCGTCGACCGGGGAGAGGATGAACCCGTACACGACGACATGGACGGGCGTTACCGAAGGTGATGGTCCGCGTGCGGTCCATGTGGTGCTGCTCGACAACGGCCGCAGCCGCGCGCTGGCCGACCCGGTCGGCCGGCAGGCGCTGCGCTGCATCCGCTGTTCGGCGTGCCTGAACTCCTGCCCGGTGTACGAGCGGGTTGGCGGCCACGCCTACGGATCGGTCTATCCGGGCCCGATCGGCGCCATCCTCACCCCGCTGCTGAACGGGGTGGACGCCGGGCCGGTGGAGAAGGCGCTGCCGTACGCGTCCTCGCTGTGCGGCCGGTGCTTCGAGGTCTGCCCGGTGCGCATCGACATTCCCGATGTGCTGGTGCACCTGCGCGGCCAGGTCGTCGACGCCGCGCGCACCCACCAGACGCCGGAGGCGGAGGCGCTCGGGATGCGGGCGGCCGCCTGGGCGCTGGCCCGACCCGGCCGGCTGGCCGCCGTTCAGCGGGCTGTTGGTACGGCGCGGCGGCTACTCGGTGACCGGGAGACCGTCGGTCCGGTGCCGCTGCCCGGCCCGGCCGCGGCATGGAGCCGGGCACGCGACGTCCCGCTGCCACCACGGGAGTCCTTCCGTGCCTGGTGGGCGCGTACCCGTGGCGAGAGCGCACCAGCGGCGAAAGGTGGTCGTGATGAGCGCACGTGAGCAGATGTTGCGCCGGATCCGAGCGGCGCTCGCCGACGTGCCCGCGACCGAGAAGCCCGAGGACGTCCCGGTTCCCCGCGACTATGCCCGTACGGCCCGCACGTGGGAGCAGCCGGCGGCAAGAGTGGAGCTGGCAACGGTGGAGCTGTTCTGCGAGCGGGTCGCCGACTACCGGGCCACGGTGCATCGGGTGCGTCCGGACGGCCTGGCCGTCGCGATCACGACGGCACTCGCCGGCGCGCGCCGCATCGCGGTTCCGGTCGGGCTGCCCGTGGACTGGCTCGCCGCAGCGGCACAGACGGTGGCGCAGGCGGGGGGACAGGTGATCCGGGACACCGGCGAGGCACCGCTGTCCGTGACCGACCTGGACGCCGTCGACGCGGTGCTCACCGGCGCCGCGGTGGGGGTGGCCGAGACCGGCACGATCGTGCTCGACGGCGGTCCGGCCTGCGGCCGCCGCGCGCTCACGCTCGTCCCCGACGTGCACGTGTGCGTCATATCGTCCGAGGACATCGTGGACGGCGTACCCGCCGCCATCGCCCGCGTACGTCCGGACCGGCCGTTGACGTGGATCTCCGGCCCGTCCGCGACCAGCGACATCGAGCTGCACCGGGTCGAGGGTGTGCACGGGCCGCGCACCCTGCACGTGATGGTCCTCGAGAGCCCCGGCGCTCCTGGCGGTCCCGACGCACCGGACCGGCCCGCACGTGATCGGGTCCGCACGACCGGTTCAGCGTCGTTTTCGGGACGTTCGGCCGGATTGGTGGACCCCTTCGGGCCTGCCGGCCCATGACGTTTGGCGGGCGAGAACGTACCCGCAGAGGGTATGCCCCAACTGCTCAGACGTCGGGGTGGTGCCGGAAGCCTCCGATCGGCCGGGACAGCGCGGTTGCGGTGTCCTGCGCGCTGCCGAAGGCCGCAGGCAGGCGCCGGCAGGGGAGATGATGACGATGTGGTGGCACGGTGGCAATCCGGGTGGCTGGGGGATCGCACTGATGACGATCAGCATGGTCACTTTCTGGGTGCTGGTCATCGCGGCGGTTGCCGCCGTCGTCCGCTACCTCGGCCGCCCGTTGCAGCAGGCTCCCACGCCGCCCGCACAGCCTTACCCGCCCACACCCGAGCAGGTGCTTGCCGACCGGTTCGCCCGCGGCGAGATCGACGAGGAGGAGTACCGCCGCCGCATCGAAGTCCTGCGCCACCCGGGACAGCCGCTGACCAAGTCCTGACCCCGCTGGCTCCTGACCCTTGCGGGCTTCCGACCCTGCGGGCCAGGTCCTGACCGGAGCCACAGTTTTCCTGATCAAATGGCTCCGGTCAGGTGATGGTCGGTCAGCCGACGGGCAGGATCACCGCGGCCGTGTGAAGCACGCCGGCGGTCTGGAACTGCACGAACAGCCGCCAGTTGCCGGCTTGCGGCAGCGTTGCCTCGAACGGCAGGATCGGTCCGCCCTTCCCACCCTCCCCGCCATCGGTTGCGCCCATCGGATGCAGGTGGGCGAAGGCAAGGTCGCCTTCGTGGAAGGCGGTCAGGTGCGCATAGGTGTCCAGGTAGGGCTGCAGGTCGGTGACGGGCGCAACCCCCCTGGACACGGTGATCGTCAGGGTGCGCGCTGCCCCGGCCGTCAGCTCGCCGGCCAGGGTCAGGGTGTAGCCGTCGACCTGGGTCGTGGTCGACGGGGGCGGCAGCGGTGTGTCGGCGGAGCTGCCGGCAACGGTGATCGGCTGGCTGAGAACCAGCGGGACGTCTCCATCCGAGGTGCTCGTGGTGATGAACGAGACGTACACCCGGTATGAACCGGGCTGCACCGGCTGGAGCGGCGCCGTCCAGGTGCCGTCGCCTTCCGCGGTCGGGTGCACATGCTGGAAGCCGGTGAGATCCGACCGGATCAGATAGAGGTGCATCGGCTTGGTCTGATCCGGCTTGAACGTGGCGAGCGGCGTGCCGTCCCCGCCCGGTGACCCGGGAACCTGGGCCTCCGGCAGCGCGAGAAAAGCATGATCGCGCTGCTTTTGACCCGCTAGGATCTGGAAGCGGAACGAGGTCGGCCGGCCGGCCGGCAGCGTCGACACGGCCGGGACGAACCGCAGACCGGACGCCTCGGCGGCCAGACCGTCCCCGGCCGGCAGGCCCTTCATACCCGACATCCCGGCGTCTCCCATGCCCGGCATCCCGGCATGGCCCGAAGCCTCGCCATGGCCCGGCATCCCGGCACGTCCCGACGCCGAGGGCGACGCTATTGAATGTTCCATCCCCTGCCCCATCCCCGGCGTGGCCGTGGAGCTACTGCCGCAGGCGGTCAGTGCCAACCCGACCACGATGGTGACACCGGCCGTCACACAGACGGAACGTAGGTGGACGAATGGATACAAAATGCAGCCACGCGAACACGGCAATATAAGCATTGAGATCAGAATCTTTCCGGATGGCGCGCGGCACTCGCGCGCAGGTGGACAGGCGCGTCGGCTGACCCGGGCCTCGCTCCGGTCAGCCGCGGCCCGTCACGTCCGGGATACGCACAGCCTTGTCAGCAGACACGAACCGGCCGGCGGCGGGGCACGACGCCTGTGGCCATCACCGTCGGCACCGGCGCCTTGCCCCCAGGCGGGCCACGTCCACGCGACCACACCGATACCGAGCAGGAGTGCCAGCAAACCGGCCGGCCCCGCCTGGGGAGGCAACGACATGCACAATGCGCCATGTCCGCCGGCATTGCCGGCATCGTCGGTGACCACGGACGCCATGGGCGGCGACACGGACGCCTCGTGGTCGATCATCGAGACGGGCGCCGGTATGTGCAGCGCTGTCGAAACCTCGTGACCGGCGCCCGAGCCGTGTACCGCCGTCGCCGACTCCGCCGCACGGCCGACGCCAGGGCATCCCAGCCCCACTGCCACACCATGCATGATGAACAACCCGGCCAGCGCCGTACACGCCAGCATCATGCGGTAGAGCGGCACCAGGCGGGCCACCGCCCGCGTCGGCACCGCCCCGCCGGCCATCGCATCTCTCTCCCACTGGAACCAACAACTGTCCAACATGGTAGAGCTATGCATCCACGGAGCGCGTATGGGTCGCCTCTGTCCGTGGAGGTGAATGTTCCCACTCCAGAACAATCCGACGCGCTTCGTGCCCTGATCTTGGAGTTGCGACCGTTAGACCCGGACTGTCTCGGGCGGCATCGTGTCATGGGTCGGCTGGGCAGCGGTGGGACGGGTGTCGTCTATCTCGCCGACAGACCGTTGGGCCGATAGCTTCGGCCCGGGATCCCCGGAGACGACGCCGCCGCGGGCGTCGTCGTCGTTGTCCTGCTCGACACCGGCGGCCGGAGCAAGGTCTACCTCGCCGACACGGACTGCGGTGTAAGAATCTCGGCCGCATCGTGACGGTGCGCGGGATCATTCCACCTCCGTTGTAGCGAGCCCCACCCACGCTGGTTCGCGGTTCCGCCGGAAGGCGCGTTCGATCAGGCCGGCAGCAGTACGATCTTTCCGCCGAGGTGGCCGGCCCGGCTCGCCTCGAGTGCGGCGGCTGCCTCGGTCAGCGGGTAGGTACGCCAGATCGGCACCTGCAGGCGTCCGTCCTTGATGAGGGCGAGGATGTCCTGGATCGCCTGCACGGTGTCCTCCCCGCCACCACCTACGTGGAAGCGGATCCCGTGGTCGGCGGCGTCGAACGCGGCGATGGTGAGCACCCGCTCGGGCCCGCCGGCCAGTTCGATCGAGACCGGCAGCTCACCGCGGCCCGATGCGTCGAGCACGGCGTCCACCCCCTGCGGGGCGACCGCGCGGACACGGTCCGCCAGACCGTCGCCATAGGTGATTGGGATGGCACCAAGTGAACGCAGCAGTTCGTGGTTGGACTCGCTGGCGGTACCGATCACCCGCACGCCGCGGGCGACGGCCAGCTGCACGGCGAGGACACCGACGCCACCCGCGGCAGCGTGGATCAACAGTGTTTCGTCCGTTGCGACGCCGAGCAGATCGAGTACCTTCCACGCGGTGCCCCCAGCGCCGGCGAGGCTGCCGGCGACCTCCCACGACACATCGGCCGGCCTGGTGACCAGCGCCGCGGGGTCGGCGAGCGCGAACTGGGCATAGGAGGGGGTCGAGGACGACCCGAGTACCTCGTCACCGACTGCGAAGGCGGTCACGCCGTCGCCGACCTGGTCGACGACGCCGGCAACGTCCTTGCCCAGACCTGCGGGAAAGTCCAGCTTGAGCAGCTCCTGCAGGGCACCTTGGAGGATCTTCCAGTCGACGGGGTTCACGCTCACCGCCCGTACCGCGATACGTACCTGACCCGGACCGGCAACCGGGGCCAGGACGTCGACGACGCGCAGCACGTCGCTGGTGCCGTACTCGGAGAACTGCACTGCAATAGGCATTTGCTCGGCTCACAATCTGCTGACGGTCGTATCGGTGGTCATCTGCCCGGCGGGGACGGTCCCACCGTCCCGACAGCGGACCGATTCGTCCCGGCTTGTAACACGGTTCATCCAAACTTGTAACAGGACCGCGCCGCGGGCTCCGTGTCCAGAAACGGCCATGGCCAGGACTGGCCGGGACGGCGGTGGCGCCTGCGCGAACCGATTCACCCACCCACCCAC
>NZ_CAAAFR010000198.1:0-43572 GCF_900634745.1 Protofrankia symbiont of Coriaria ruscifolia | reverse complement strand
GTGCCGTCGGGTTGGGGGACGCCGATGCTGGCGTCGCGGATGTCGGTCCAGCGGTCGGGGTCGCCGAGATGCTCGTCGGCGAGGGAGCGCAGGGTGTCGTAGGGGCCGCAGCGGTAAAGCTCCGGCTGATCGTCCGTGACAGCCACCGGCGTCCATCCGGAAGCGGTCGACCCGGCCGCCGGATCAGCCGATGTGGCGGCTGCGGTGATGGTGACCGCCGGCTGGGTGGTGGTCGTGGACGTCGGGGTCACCGCCGCCGTGCGCGAGGACAGCAGGGTCAACGCGACCGCCGCGCTGGCGACCCAGTGGCTGGCGAGGTGACGTAGCGGCGCGGGTGCCGGCGCGGCGCGCCGGATTCGCGCCGCACCAGGGACGGACGCGCGGCGCGTGGGCGCGCCGCGCGTCCAGTCCGGCTCGTCGGGGGCGTGGCGCGACCGGCGACCGGCCGCGTGGATGGCGATTTCCCAGAGGATGCACAGGGTGAGCCACGCCCAGGTGATCCATCCGGCGGCGGCGATGACGTTCGGGGGGACGTCGGGGTGGACGAATCCGCGGGTGGTCAGCTCCCACCAGCGGTGCGGCTCGAAGGTGGTGGGCAGCGGGTTGTGCCGCCACATCCACAGCAGGAGCGGGACCGCGACGAGGAACGCGACAAGGCCGAGCAGCGCGACGACACCGCGCAGGGCCGCACCCGGCCGCGGCCGGACCGTGGCCGACCGCGGCGTGTAGGAGCGGCCGGGACGCTGCCGGGAGGGGTGAGCGGTGCGGGTGTTCATGGCGGTTGGCTCCTGTCGACGGATCATCCCCGGGACGGGTCAGGGGCCATGGACGGCGACGGCGGACCGGGTCTGGGTGACGGTCTCGCCGGTGCGTCCGGACATGGTCAGGAACAGGTAGGGGACGTGGAGGGTCACGGTGACCGTGACGGTGTCGTCGGCGGTGGTGACCTCGCCGGTGGCCTGGTGACGGGTGAGGTAGGCGCGGGCAGCGGTGTCGGCGGCGGCCGGGTCGAGCCGGGGCTGTCCGGCGCGGATGCTGGTGAGGGTGATCTGCTGGGCGCCGACGCGGGCGGCTTTGCCGGCGAGGTCGGACGCGCTGGTGGTGGCGTGCAGGACACGGCCGGCGTCGGTGATGAGTCCGGCGAGGATGACCGCGCCGAGGAACAGGACCGCGAGCATCAGGCTGATCGCGCCTTCGTCGGATGTCCCGCGCCGTCTGGTGGTCCGGCGGTCCGTCGCGTCGGGGAGGGGGCTGGCTGGAGGGTTCATGGGCGGCTGCCGATCCCGCCGCGGAACCGGTCGATGATCTCGTCGGCGGTGCTGTCGACCCAGCGGGAGGGACCCAGGAGCAGGTCGACGCGGCAGCGGGCGGTGACGGTGACCCATCCGCCGGGGCGGAAGTCGGCGGTGTCGGTGCGCAGGCTGATGCTGTCGGGTGCGCATCCGCTGCCGGCCAGGGTGGTGCGGGCGGTGACGTCGGCCTGCTGGGCGGCGTCGGTGGGGCTGGCGGCCAGGGAGACGGCGCGGGCGGCCTCCCGGACGGCCTGGCCCACCGCGTCGCTGGCCTGACGGGTCTGGACGGCGACGGCGAGGATCGCCATCGCGAGTATGAAGATGCCGGCGCCGGTGGCGAGTTCGACCGCGAACGACCCCCGGTCGTCCCTACCGTGTTCCCCGAATCGCCCGCGGCCCCTGAACCCGGGCTCCCTGAACCCGCGGCCCCTGAGCCCGTGGCTCCTGGAGCGGGTTGTCGCCTGGCGGTTCATCGGCGGGTGTCGTCGGGGATGTAGCGCAGCCGGGGGCCGGTGGCGGCGCGGTGGACGGTGTCTCCGAGCACGGTGCGGGCGGTCACGGCCACGGTCACGCTGCTGGTCGTGCCGGTGACGTCGACGTCGACGCCGGTGACGACACGGCTGGAGGTGGCCAGGGTGACGGCGACCGCGCGGGCGTCCTCGGTGGTGCCGTCCACGGACTGGGCGATCTCCAGGCTGCGCGTGGCCGCGGCGTCGGCTGCCTGGAGGGCCAGCCAGCGCACCCCGAACAGCAGGATGAGGGTGAGCAGGCCGAACACGCCGATCATCACGATGGCGAGTTCGGTCGCGCTGCCGGCGTCGTCGCGTCGGCGTCCGGCCGTGCCGGTCGTCATACCGGCGGCTGCGCCGGCTTCCGCCTGAGGTGCGCGTGCGCATCGTCGCAGGGGTGCTATTTGCAGGTGGTGGGGTCGGCGTTGGTGCAGATGTTGTTCGCGGTGTCGATGGCTTTCTCCCGGATGATCGCGACGACGATGCCGGCGATGAGAACGAGACCGACGACGATGACCGCGGTGGACACCGGGCTGTCACCGCGGTCGTCCCGGCGGGTCGTGGCGAGCTGGTGCAGGAAGGTGGACAGCCACAGCCGGGTCAGGGCCAGCCAGAGCCCGATCCGTCCTATCATGATCACTCCTTGGGGGAGGCGTCCGCGGTGGCAGCAGGGCAGCGGGGGGTCAGAGGCCGGTTCCGGTCCTGGTAAGGATCATCAGTAGGGGGAAGGTCAGGAACGCGACGAACGCCAGGGCGACCACGGCGGCGGGCAGTTCCATCTCGGCGTCCGCGGTCGCGGATTCGGTGCGGGCCTGGGCGGCTTCGGCCGCGCGCATGTGCACCGCCTTGGACTGGAGCGCCTGCACCGGGGAGGCGCCCCGCAGCGCCGAGCTGATGGTCAGGCGCAGGTCGGTGAACTCCGGGGCGGGAATGCGGGTGGCGAGCCGGTCCAGGCCCGCGTCGGGGGCAACCCGGTGCGTGCGGGCCCAGTCCAGAGCGTCACGGATCTGCTCGAAGGCCCAGCCCCCACCGCTGTCGACGGCGGCGGTCAGGGCCGCGTGCAGCGGGAGGCCACCGACGAGCAGGATGCGGAGCAGATCGATGAACGCGGCGACCGCGAGCCGGGTTTCCTGCCGGCGGGCCGCGGCGAGCCGGCGGACGGGCCGGTCGGCGGACAGGACACCGAGCAGCCCGCCGAACAGGCAGCCGGCGGGGAGCAGCAGGAACGGCAGGCCGAGGCCGGCGGCGGCAGCGCCCGCAGCCAAGGCCGCCATAACCGTGCTGCCGGCAAGGCCACGGCCGATCCGCACGGCGGTGTGAGCGACTTGATCCCGATCGGCCAAGGCCAGATCATCAGCGAGTAGGAGGCGGCGGGTCCGGGTCTGACCCGCCAACCGGGTGAGGGCTGCGATGATCCAGGCCGCCCACCCGGCCGCGGCGGCCGGAGTGCTACCCGCCCGATCAGCCCGACTCTCACCGCCGCTGGGGGCTGGGAGCAGCGTGCGGACGGTGAGGAAGACACCCGCGCCGGCCAACGCCCCGCACAGCGCGGGCAGCACGGTGGTCGGCAGGCTGCTCATGGGCGGGCGGTGAAGAAGTCGGGTATCGGCGGCGGCTGGGACAGCCGGATCAGGGTGCGGACGGCGCCCAGCACCAGAGTGATGATCCCGGCGAGGACGAGTTGGCCGACGGCGGTGCGGTAGGGGTCGAGCAGCGCGGGCCAGGCGGCGAGCAGGCCGAGTACGGACACGGCGAACAGGGCGAGCAGCAGCACCATGGACCGGCGGTATTTCGCCCGGGCGGCGTGAGTGTCGCGCAGGACCGCGACCCGGTGCCGGGTGCTGTCGACCTGTTCGGCCATGAGCTGGGCCAGGTCGCCGGCGCCGTGCCGGTAGGCGAGGGTGAGCGCGGTCACGACCGCGCCGACCGCGGGATGGTCGACCTCGGCGCGGAACCTCTGCAGCGCATCGGGCAGCGGGGCGCCGTCCAGCGCGGCGGCCAACCGCCGCAACGGGTGGGCAAGCGCAGGAGGCGGCAGGGCACAGGAGGCGGCGACCGCGGCGCGTAGCGGCTGGCCGGCGCCGAGTTCCTGCCGGACGGTTTCGCACCAGGTCGCGACCGCGTCCCCGAGGGCGTTCTGCGCGGGTATGTTCGGCCCGCGGCGGATCTCCAGGGCGACCCAGACCGCTCCGCCGGTCAGCAGCGCGAGGACGGGCATCCCGACCGCCGTCCCGCCGACCAGACCCATCCCGGTGCCGAGCGCCACCGGCCGCCAGGCGCCCGCCGGCATTCTCCGGACGAAGGCACGGATAGGCAGCGGCCCGCCCTGCGGGGCGGTGATCAGCAGCCATGCCCCGGCGCCGACCGTGGCCCCGGACAGCACGAGCGCGGCGAATCGCAGGCCGGGGCTCACCAGAAATCCCCCGTCCGGCGGTGCAGGACGGCCGGATCGACCCCGGCGGTGAGCAGTTTGGCGGTGAGCCGTTCGCTCATCTCCCGGTCGGTACGGACCGCCTGGCCGGCGGCCGGATGCCAGCGCCACAGTTCCGTGGAGGTCACCACACTGTCCCGGTAGTCGACGTACTCCCGGATCGCGGTGACCACCCGTCGGCCGCCCACGCGGGCGACGTGCACGACCAGGTCGACGGTGGCCGCGATCGTCTCCAGCACGGTGGTGTCCGGAACGTGGCGGGTGCCGAGGGCCGCGTAGGTGCGCAGCCGGTGGATGACGTCCTCGGCGCTGGGCGCGTGCACGGTGGTGGCCACCCCCTGCGCGATGCCCTGGCCGACCGCGAGCAGCAGCGGCAGCACCCCGCCGTCCGGTTTGAGTTCACCGAGCAGGACCCGATATGGGGTCTGGCGGCGCAGGTTCTCGGTGAGGTAGCGCTCCATGGAGTACTCGCCCTTGCCGTCGACGTTGGCCTCCCGGGCCTCGAAGGCCACCAGGTTGCGGAAGCGCGCCGGGGGCAGGAACAGCTCCTGCTCGTCCTCGACGGTGACGACCCGGTCCAGGACGAGCGGGTCGGGGTGGGCGTTCGCCCACGCCCGCAGCAGGGTGGTCTTGCCCGCCCCGGTGCCCCCGGAGATGACCAGCCCGACGGGTTCCCGCAGCGCCGCGCTGCCCTCCAGCACGGCGTGGACGTCCGCGTTGAACATTCCGGCGGCCGCCAGGCCGTCGAGCCGGTCGAGGCCGGGCAGGTAGATCCGGCAGTCGATGTGGGTGATGCTGGTGACCCGGCTGATCGCGTGGATGCGCACGCCACCGGCGGTCCGGAAGCGCACCGACGGGTTGGACTCGTCGAACCGCCGGCCGGCCAGGGCGGCCTGTTCGGCGACCCATTCGAACGCCTCGCCGTCGGTGGCGAACGGGGACGGGAACTCGGCGCGCGTGCCGCCGACCCGCTCGGTACAGATCATGTTGACGGCGCCGTTGACCTCGACGTCGCTCCACTGCCGGCCGGCCAGATGCGGGCCGAGCGGCCCGAGCGGGGAGTGTGCCTGCCGGGCCCGCAGCCGGACCTCCTCTTCCGATCCGGGATCGAGCGGGGGCCGGCCGTCGATCGCGCCGCGGTGCCGGGCCAGCGCGAGATGCTCGGCGATGACCTGCTCGACGATCGCGGCCTGGTCCGCGGAACTCGGCCGGTTCCCGTCCCGGCGGGCCTCGGCCAGCCGCCGGTTCACTTCCGCGGTGATGGTCGAGACAAGGTCGTGAACGGCCATCGCGTCCTGATAGCCGTGCTGCTGACCGGCCGGGAGCAGGCCCACCGGGCCGGCGGGAACATGCTGGCCCGGTGTCCAGCTCGTGGCGGGTGGGCGGGTCATCGGCCGCCACCGAGCAGGCGCACACCCCGCTCGCCGCCGGCCGCCGCAGCCACCGCGCCGGCCGCCTGCTCCGGCACCGCCAGGTACACCACGGTGTCCCCGCCACGGTCGTCGGTCGCTGGTCGGCTGATCTCGGTGACGGTGACCCCGCGGACCAGGATTTCCGCCGTTCCGGTGGCCGGGTCGAAACCGAGGACGTCCACCGGTTCGCCCGGGCGCAGCGCCGAAGACGGCAGCCCATCCTCGGGAACCTTGACCCCGAGAGTGACCAGGCCAGCGGACGGGGCGGTCGAGCCGACCATCTCCGGGGCCACCAGCGTCCCCGCCGGCAGGTCCAGCAGCAGCGGTTTACCGACGAGGGCCTGGCGGGCGACCTGCGGGGTGGTCAGCCGGACGGTGCCGCCGTCCACGGTGACCCGCAGCACGGCCAGATCCGACGGGGTCACCACATGCCCGCGCGGCAGCGGCCGGGCCAGCGTCACCACGTCCACCTGCGGCCGATCGTCCGTGGCGAACCACACCGCCCCACCCGCACCGACGACCATCAGGAGGAGAGCGAACGCCGCGTTCATCGACCGGCGGGACCGCGGCCCGTGTGCCCGCTGGGGCCGGGGCGTGTCGTTCAGGGGAAGATCCGGCCGCCATCCGGTTCCCGTCCTGGTCACGGTCATCGGCCGGCCCGTTCGATCGCCTGGATCTGCCCGACCACGACCGGGACGTTCGTGGTGGTCGTCAACGGTGCGAGCGTGCCGGTCTCTCCGTTCGACGCCGCCCAGCCGACCTGCCAGTGGATCGTCAGTGCGGCCGGCCAGGCCCGCCCGTCCGGCGCGGCGGTGGACGCGTCCCGATAGGTGTAGGAGCAGGCCGGCGGACGATCCGGCTCGGGCATCCCGGTGGTGAACACCGGCCCCGGCCCGACACACGACACCGGCGGGGTGCCGTCACCGGGCTTGAACTCCAGCCTCTGCGGGGTGGCGGTCACGGTGACGGCGGCACCCGGGATCGCCGCGGTCGCCACCACCGGCGCCCACTGGCCGGGAACGGCGAACCAGACCGGGACGTTCGCCACCACCGATCCCGCCGTCACGGCGGGAGAGAACACGCCGTGGGGGAGGGTCAGCTTACGACGGATCTCCGCTGACGCGCCCGCGACCAGATCAGCCGCGTCCGGTACCCGCAGCCACTGCCAGGCCGCCACCCCGCCGTCACACACCCGCCCGTAGAACCGCGAGCGGGTCCCGTCGGGGTCCACCCGGTCCATCACCGGGATCAGTTTCACGCTTTCCGGCCGCAGGTTGCGTGCCGCTTCGTACCCCGGCACCCATCGGCATACCGGTGCCGCCCCGGACGATCGCGGCACGTCGTCCTGGCCCGCGGTCGTGATCGAACTCAGCAGTTCCTGCAATGCCTGATCGGCGGATACCTTGCCGGTCGTAATGCCACGATCGTTGGTCCAGCCGATTCCGGCCGTCGCGGTGGTCGCTGACAGGAGTAACCACAAGGTAATAGATGCTCCGGTCACGAGGAGCCCGAACCGCGTGGGGGACACCGGTTCACCCCCTCCCAGGTGTCCACGGTCTGAACGCTGTCGATCTTCCAGGTGTCCTGTTCGACCCAGGTAACCCGGGTGCGCTCGCTCACCGGTTTGTCGCTGATGACGATCTCGTGTCCGTCCGGTGCTCTGTTCACCGCGTCATACAGGACACCGTCGTCGTATCCGCAGACCGTTGCAATCACCCGGCCCTGCGGCGATGGGTTTTCGATCGCGAATTTCTCGATCACGTAATAGCTCTCCGGGCCGGCCCGGCCGGCAACGCGCCGGCTGGCCAGCCCCGCCATCCAGCTCGCCACATCCGCCCGGGCCGGTGCCTGCGGGGTGTAGCGGGCGAGCAGGTCGTCGACCCGGGACCGGTCGCCAGGAGCAGCGACCGCCGCGAGATAGGAGCGGTAGAAACCCTCCTGCGCCGCGGCGATCTGTGTCCGAATCTGTGATGCGGGATCGGGGCTGGGAGTACTCGCCCGGGATACGGACGTCGCCGGAAGGCCGCTGGCCACCGGGCCGGGCGTCGAGGTTCCACCCCCGCATCCCATCGACCCGAGGAACAGACAGGCAATCGTCACACCTATTAGCGGCAGCCGGGAGAGCAGAAAGCGAGGGCAGGGCATTACGCAACTCCACACGACGAGAACGAACCCCGTCATCGAGCCGCCGGGACCCGTCCGTGACCATCTTGATCCGCGAGAAAGCGCCCGTGTTCAGAGACCCGACAGGCCGGGACGGTTTGTCATACCACGAAGAAGATCCTGATTGTGGGAGCCGGTGGGGACGGACAGGAAAATTCGATCACCATCATGCTGGCCACCATCGCGGGAGAGCTATCGGTACGCCACTGTTCGTACCACACCGCGCTCCGCGATTGTAGGGTTTTCTGGGTTCTTGGGTATTACGCACCGGATGAGCGAGATCAGCCGGTATACGTCGACACCACGCGGCACGGAAACCCGTGGGGGACCGTCAGCTGGCGCGCGAGCGCCCTGATGAGTAGGGGAGCATCGCGCGGCCGCGCGGACCGCTCCCACCGCTCACGCACCCGAGGGAGCCGACGATGTCCGACAATTTCGTCCTGCGCACCAGCCACGACGACACCCAGGTTCTCGTCCGCCGGCAGCCGGTGGCGGGGAACGGCGCGACGCTGCTGCTGCGCATCGACCCGCTCCGGACCGGCGTGTCCGCGGCGTTCCTCACCCGACAGGACGCCCTGACGCTCGCCGACGCCCTGAGCCGCGTCACCCGGAACCTGCCCGCCTCCTCGATCCCCGGCAGCCAGCCCGCTCACCCCGGTGACGAGCACCCACCGGCCGCTCCGACGGCCGATCCAGCGGCCGTGGACCCGTGGCTGTCCACGGGGCTGCCGCCGCTCACCCCGCCGGCCGACGATCTGCGGCTGCGGGAGGCCCAGGCAGCCTACGACCGCGGTCGACGCCGGCTGATCAACATCTACGCCCACCGCGCCACCCGTGCGGTGATCCGCGCCTATCCGCAGGCGGTGTTGATCGAGATCGACTGCGTCCAGGATCCTGAGGGTGCCCCGGGCTACACCACCCTGCTCGCCGTGCTCGACCGCGGCGGACAACCGCTGGCGAGCGTGGACTACAACGCTGACCAGCGGTTCACCACCCTGGACGCCCGGCTGTCCACCGAACTCGGTGCGCTGATGCGCTTCGCGCCCCCCGAGGACGGCTGGTACGGCCGCCGGCTCCTGGCCCTGTCCGACTTCCTCGCCTGGTAGGCCCACCGTGCAACGCGACATGAGGTCCGAGACACAGCCCTCACCGGCGCCCGGTCAGGCCGACCGGGGCGAGCGGCGGATCCGCTGGGCGACGATCACGGCCGTGGTCGCCGTCGCCGGCATCGCCGCCCTTGTCAGCTACCGGCACATGCGCGCGGTCGCGCTGGAACACGGCGAGGACGCGTTGAACGCGGCGGTCATCCCGTTGTCCGTCGACGGACTCATCGTGGCCGCGTCCATGAGCATGCTCAGCGCCAGCCGCTCGGGGCGGAAACCCCCGCGGCTGGCGTACGCCCTCCTGGTTCTCGGCTCGGTGGCGAGCCTCGCGGCGAACGTCATCCACGCCGAGCCACAGCTCACCGCCCGGATCATCGCGGCCTGGCCGTCCGCCGCGCTGATCGGCGCCTACGAGCTACTGATCCGGCAGATCCGCGACAGCGGACATCCCGCAACCCAGGACGTCCCCAACCAGGTCGGCGCAGCCGAAGCAGACATGGACGGGAAGGACGCAGGCCCGCTCGAGACACCGCCGTCCGCGACGACGGACGCCGACAGCGGCCGGGACACATCTGATACCAGGCAGGGCGCGGATGCAGCCGACGCGTCGAGCGGCGGTCAGGTGACCGCCGAAACCCGAGATCCAGACGAAGTCCGGGATTCGGATGTCATACCCATCCATCGGGACGATCGACCTCGTCGAAGGGGCGCCAAACGTGAACGGCTGTGCGCGCTCGTCGCTGACGTCCCGCCTGACGACCCCCGCAGCGCCTACGCTCTCGCCCGCGAGTTCGCTTCCCGCATCGGCCTCCACGAGGGAACCGCCCGCCGCTACATCGCCGAAATCCGCGCCACCGACCGCCGCGGGCCACTCACCCGGACTTCATCCCAGCTTTGATCTTGCCGTGCCTCCACCGCGACCCTGTTTCCTCACCGGCCGGTACTCTCCTTCGGTGGGTGAGCGCAGAGCCGGTTGTCGCGCCGGGTTCATGGCCTGGATGGTGTCGTGGGGGGAAGAGCCTGCTGGTCAGGTGGCTGGGGCAGGGCGGGTAGCCGTGCGAGGGCGACGGTCACTGCCGTCGCGTTCACCAAACTCGCCCACGCCATGTGGCCGCCGCTCACCGGACCGCTGGCATGCGCCGCTTCCTCCGAACGCAACATTGCCCGGCGGACGTACTCAGCCAGCCTGGGCGGGCTCATGCGCAGTCGATCAGACGTGGCCGAACAGGGGCGGGAAGGCGAGGACCACGATCCACGCCCACGCCGCGTACACCGGCAGATAGCCGGTCTGCCAGCGTTCGAGGGCCGCGAACGGGGTGCGCCGGCGGACCAGCCCCAGCAGCAGCCACGCCGACCAGGCGAGGTTGGCCAGCAGGAGGACGTTCTCACCGAGAGCCGCGGCCTTGTTCGGGGTGGTGCCGAACTCGGTGATCCGCCCGGTGATCTCCAGTAACACCAGCACGTCGATGGCCAGCGCGCTCACCACAAGGGCCAGCTGCAGCCGGTCGAACGGGCCGGCGGGCGCCAGCGGGTCGCGGGCCGAGATCGAGTAGAGCAGCAGCCCCAGCACCACTACCAGCAGCAGGTCGAACAGGATCAGCGCCTCCCGCTCGACGTCGATGCCGGAGCTGGTCCAGACGACGGCGACGAGGAAGGCGAGCAGCACGGCGGTGAACAGCGGGGTGAACAGCCGGGTGAGCACCGGCGCGATGTTCTCGACCACGTTCTGCTTCGCCTCGACGAGCCACGCGGCGACAACGACACCGGCCGCTGCGCCGCAGGGGAGGAGCCACTGCGCGAGGAACACCTCCGGGTCGATCCCGATCGCCTTGAAGGTGCCGGCCGTGAATGCGATGAGCACGCCGCCACCGAGCGCGAGGAGCACGAAGTAGACGAACCACTCGCCGGTGAACCGGATGAAGTCCATCCGCCGGCGCGACGAGCACCATTCGTCGCCCGCGTAGGCCAGACCGACCACGAGCCACAGCGCGATCGGGAGGTGGATGCTGGTGACCACCACCGATTGCGACGTGGCGGCCAGCGGGTAGACGTTGGCCGCCACGGCGCCGAGCACGAACAGCGCGACCAGCACCCCGACCAGCGAGCGCCGGACTTGGCGGCGCCAGGCGAGGAAACCCGCCAGCCAGGGCAGCACGAGAACGCCCACGTTCGGCCCGTAGAACGCGCCGTCGTGCTCCAGGCTCACCCCGAACAGCTCCGGCACCCGGACCGACACCGCGGCGCCAACCGCGCAGAGGACCAGCGCCCGCAGGTCCCTGCGCGACCGGGCGTCCACGGTCCCGCTACCGGTCAGCACCAGCTGCTTCCACAGCCGTTCCGAGTGCTCCCGGGCGAACTCGCGCGACAGCTCGTCGAGGCTGCCCATCCGTTTCACCGCGACCAGGAACGCCTCGTCCGTGCTCAGCCCGGCCGCAACGAGCGCGTCGACGGAGCCGCGCAGGTGGTCCTCCAGCTCGTCGGCGTCGGGCTGCGCCAGCTCGCGGCGGCGCTGCACGTAGCGCCGCCACTGCGCGAACTGCGACTCCAGCTCGACGGAGCTGTCCGGCGCGGTCATGCCAGGCCCTCCAGCGGGATCGCTGGCAGCGTCCCGCGGTCGTGTGGGTCGAGCCAGATGTCCCGCAGCGCGCCCACCACCGTGTCCCACTGGCGGCGCTGCTCGGCCAGCTCGGCCCGGCCCTTGTCGGTGATGCGGTAGTACTTGCGCCGCCGCTCGCCGGTCGCCGACCGCCAGGTCGCCTCCACACAGCCGAGGCGCTCAAGCCGGTGCAGCAGCGGGTACAGCAGACCCTCGGTCCAGTCCAGCTCGCCGCCGGACAGCTCGTGGATCCGTTTGAGGATCGCGTAGCCGTAGCTTTCCCCCTCGGCCAGGATGCCGAGCACCATCGGCGTCGCCGAGGCGGCCACCAGATCCTTGGCGACCTTCACCAGGCCTCACTCCGTTCGATCTCCCCGCCCGGGCTCTGGACTGGATTCGAGCGGGAAACCCTAGCAGTGCGTTGCATAGTACTACTAGGTATCGGTCGCGGCTACGGCTGGATGATGGTCGACCGCCCGAGCCAGCTGGGCTTCAGAACCCAATGTGGTCGGTGACCCGCACGTTTGCCTCCGGCCAACAGGTGGCTGGGGGCAGGGCGTGTAACGAACCCCCAACATCGCCTGGCACTGGCGGATCTCAGTCAGATGCCAGGTTCCAGGTCTGGTTGAGCGACCTTGTTTTGTCGGAGGTGCTGTCGGAGGTGCTGGTAGAGGGCGTGGCGGATCGGGTCGTCGGGTGGGGGGCCGACGGCCTGCTGCAGGGGTGTGCCGTCGCCGGGGGTGGCGGGGGTTCCATAGGTGAGACCCAGGGAGTGGTGGCGGTAGCGCTCGACGGTGTGGGCGTTGCGGTCCCAGGTGTCGGCGTCTGCCGGGTCGGTGGGGCGGGGTCCGAGGAGGTCGATCAGGTAGCCGGCGGGTTCGTGGGCGGCGCGCAGGCGGGCGTGGTCGACCTGGCGGTCCAGGGCGGCGTCGAGGAGCCGTCGTCGGTCGCGGAGCGCGGCGTGGGGGGCATCCCGGTCGGCGCTATTCGTCCTGGTATGTACCGCTGTGTGAATGGTCCGCGCGAGGATGACCGCGTCTTCGGCGTGCGCGACGCGACGACGCAGAGCCGCCGCGTCGCCGCCGGAATTGTCGTCGCCGGTCCGGCCGGTGCGGAGGAGGTGACGGCGGTCCTCGGCCGCGGCGAGGGCAAGGCGAGTGGTGGCCAGATCGTTGGTGGCCTGCCGCAACCGCCGGCGGGCCGCTTCTTCCCGCCGCGCGCTCTCGTCGCCGTCCGCCTGTTCGTCGCTTCCGTCACCGGCCGCGGGACTGGCGGCCCGGGCAGCCGTGAGCACGATGATTCGCCCCAGATGGTCGCGTTCCGCGGTGTGGGCGAGGGGGTCGAGGTCGCCGGCCATTCGTTCGGGTCGGGAGCGGTCGAGATGGTCGGCAAGCCGTTCCAGGGGGCTGCTGGTGTCGTCCAGGATCGGGAGCCAGTTCTCGTCGTCGACGCTGCTTTCCAGGTCGTGGCGGCGGATCAGATAGGCGCGCAGATCGGTCTTGGCGCGGGAGAGCATGACGTACAGGCCGGGGCGGCCCGTGTGGTCGGTGACGACGGGCCGGGCGGTGGTCATGGTGGCGCCCTGGGCTTTGTGCGCGGTGATGGCGTAGCCGTGGGCGAGGCCGCCGTCGCGGCCGTCGGGAAACGCGTGGGTCAGATAGGCCCAGGGGATGCGGACCCGGCCCTTGCCGGGGAAGTCGACGGTGACGGCCTGGCGGTCGGGTTGGTCGGGGTGCGGGTGGACGGCGACGACCCGGCCGGGGGTGCCGGTGCGGATGTAGGCCGACGCGGGTCTGCCGACCGGGACGAGGGTGCGGCCGTGCTGGGTGAGGGTGATGACCTGGTCGCCGGCCTGGAAGGTGCGGCCGGCGACGTGCAGGGCGGGGCCGGTCAGGGTGCCGTCGGCGGTGAGACGGGCGCGGGCGGCCTGGTTGAGCAGTTCGATGTCGTGGTGGGTTTCGGCCATCATGACCGGCATCGCCGCCGGCCGCGGCCGGGTGGGCGTCCCCCCGTCGCCGACGGGCTGCGGCCGGTGGTGCCATGCGGTGTACCAGTCGTCGACCACGGCGGCGAGCAGTTCGTCGCGGCTGTCGCACAGGCGGATCCGCCCGTCGGCGGCGAGCCGGTCCAGAGCGTGCCGGGCCGCGCCGGGGGTGGGGGTGCGCAGGCCGGTGAGCGCGGCGCGGACGGGCGCCATGACCGGGCCGGCCTGGCGGTGCAGCACGGTCAGTTCGGGGGTGTCCGGGGTGGTGGCGACCAGGTGGGCGAACCAGCCGCCGGCGCCGACCGCGCCGAGCTGGGCGGGATCCCCCAGCGCGATGATCACGGTGTGGGTGCGGGTGGCGTAGCGCAGGAGCCGTTCGGCGTGGCGGGTGTCGACGTGGGTGGCCTCGTCCAGGATGAGCACGGTGCCGGCCGGCCAGACGGTGGCCGGGTCGTCGGTGTGGTCGAGCAGGGTGAGCCAGCCGGCGACGACCCGGGCGGGCACGGCGAGGCGGTCGGTGAGCTGCTCGGTCTGCCGGCCGCCGTGGGCGGCGGCGAGGACCTGGTAGCCGGCGTCGGTGAGGATGCGGGTGACCAGCCGCATGGCCTCGGTTTTCCCGGAGCCGGCCGGGCCGATGACCGGCCGCAGCAGATCGGTGGAGGTCAGGATGCGGCGGGCCAGGTTCACCTGCTCGGCTGACAGTTGCGGCTCTGCTGACAGCTGCGGCGCGGATGGTCCACTGCCACGATCACCGGGGCTGTCCTGGCTGGTGTGGGCGGGTGTGGACGCGCCGGGTTCGCGCCGCGCGTCCGGCGCGGGCGCGCCGTCGGGTAGCGAGTTCGGCGCGGCATCCGCGCCGCTGGCGTCCGGTGCGGTGGTGGCCGCGGCGAGCAGCCGGTCCACGCTGTCCGGGGTGAGGAGACGGTGGCCGGGGCCGCCGTGGTCGACCCGGCCCTCTCGGGCCAGGGCGAGCAGGCTGTCCTCGGCCTCGAGCAGGTTGAGGGTGGTGTAGACCGGTTCGGGTTGGCGGCGCCGGCGGGCGGCGGCGGTGTCGACGAGGACGATCCGCGGGTCGGCGAGCGTCTGTTCGGCGAGGTCGAGGATCGCGTCGGGGTCGAGCCGGTCACCGGCCCAGGCCGCGACCTGCTGGACGACCTCCCGGGCGGTGAACGTGGGGGTATGGGCGGTCAGTCCGGTCGCGCCGGTCAGCCGGTCCGCCAGGTCGGCGACGTCCGCCGGGGTCGGCGGGTCGATGGTCCGGTCGATGCGGGCGCCGAGGGCATGGACCTGTCCGGGTGTCCACCCGGCGTCGGTCAGCCGGGTGAGCTGGGCGGCGCGGACCTGGCCGTCGGCGAGAATCTTCTTCGGTGCCCGCGAGCCGCGTTGCGCCGCGGCCTTGGTCGCGGCCGAGGCGGTGAACCCGTCCCGGACGAGCGCGGCGAACTCCTCGTTGATCTCTCCGGTGCGGGTGGAGAACGCCTCCACCAGGCCGCGGGGGACGTCGGCCAGTTCCGCGACCCCGTTGCGTACCGGCCCCCAGCGCAGCCCGCGGCGGCGGGCCAGTTCCTGGCGTAGCGCGGCGGCGCCGAGGTAGCCGGCGGTTTTCACATGGGTGAGGAACACCTCGCCGTCCAACGCCCGCCACACCACCCGCGCCGCCCCGGACGTATCGGTGACGGGCTGGCCGCTGTCGTCGAGGACGGGGACGGCGACCGCGTTCGCGACGATGGTGTGGAGGTGCAGGTGGGCCTCGTCGCTGCGGGCCACCTCATGCCGGTAGGACGCGGCGGCCAGCCCCAGGCCGGGGCGGTCGGTCCCGTCGACCGTGCCGACGGTGGCGTGCCGCTCCAGGTAGCGGAGGACCGCGTCCACCCCGGCGTCGAGAGCGGCGGCGATGTCCGCGCGCAGGTCATCGTCACCGAACGCCCACAGCAGGCTGATGCTTTTCGGGACCGCGCAGGTCACATCAAACCCGATCACCACCGTCGGGGGTTCGCGGTCGGCGGCGAACCGTTCCACCTCGGCCCGGGAGACCAGCCACCGGCCCGACCCCGGCTCCTTGACCGCCGCCAGCCGTTCCCCACCCTGGGTTGCGCTGGTGCTGGCCGCCGGGTCCGTGTCCGCCGCGCCGCTCGACGCGGCCGGCATGTCAGCCGGGTCGTCGGATTGTCCGCCGGTGCCGGTGCCGGTGCCGGATGCGGCGGTGCGCTGCGCGAGCCGCCGCAGATAGGACGGCCCGACCCCGAGGATCGCCGCCGCCTCCCGCAGAGTCAGGACATCATCCTTGGCCTGCCACTGCCCCTGCCCCGTCGTCGACGAGGCGCCGACGCTCGACGGCGTGCTGAGGGCGGCCCGGCCCGCCGAACCGGTCGCGGGCAGCACCGGCTGTCCGGTGCGAGCGTGCAACCCGCACAGCAGCCGCTGCAAATGCACCGGATCGACCCGGCCGCGCAGCCCGAGCAGATCCGCACCAGAACCCCGCGCCCGCCCGCGAGCCGTCCCAGCGCTGTAGTAGCCCGCCGGCCCACCGCGGGCGGTTTCGGGGACGGCCGGGGCGCCCTGGACGTAGTCGACGACCCGTCGGGCAGCCGCGGCGACACCGGCGAAGTCTCGTGCCCGCAGCCCCAGCACCTTTACCGTGGTAATCACTATTCGCCGTCCGTCATATGGACACCTCATTATGCGAATCCGGCACCGCGATGCGGCCCGGAATCCGGTAGCGCATCGACGCACCAGAAGCCCGCGTCCCTCGCTGGGTGAATCGGGCCGGCCGAACCGGAACCGGCATCGGAAACGGGGTCTGTTGAACCGGCGATGACAGGTCATCGCCACGCTCATCGCGGCAGTCATCGCCGCTGGTCAGCCGCCGTGATGTCGTGGGCCACCCGTGCCGGCGGGGATGTCGCCGCCATACCGGATCCGGGATTGAACCCGTGGCCGGGCCGGTTATCGTCAGGTCCTGTGGACGAGCCGCCGCTACTCGTGGGGTCCTCCGACATCGCCGCTGTCCTCGGCCTGACGCGGCAGGCCGTCGACCATCGGCTCCGGACCGATCCCCGCGCGCCCGCCCCGGCCGTGACGGTCAACCGCACCCGGGCGTGGGGCGGCACCCGGGTGTGGTGGCGCGCGGACATCGACCGCTGGCTCGGCGGCACCGACCCCGACCGCTGGATCGCCCTGCCCGGCCAGACCCCCTGAGCCCGAGCGGCTGCAGCATCTCCGCGTCAGCCCGCGGGGTCACGAGTAAATTGATCATGAACGGCTGTGAGTCACGCGATTTTCCGATGATCGGTGGCGCGCGCGTTCAAAGACGATGCCGGTCTCTCCGGTCAGGGCTGGCCGAACACGCTGTCCGAGCAGCGCGCCCACCCCTCGCATACATCCGCTGTAGGCCGCGATGACACGTCATCGCGCAGCTTCCGGATGGCGAAACCGGGGTGCATCAAACGGCACCGGATGGCACGAAATCCGTAAGGGACATATGACGGTGTCGCGCACAGCGCGACACCGTCGAGGAGCTTTCGTAAATTGGCCGGTGTTCGCCGATACGGGCAGATAACCGAATCCGCAGTAGAGACCCATTCCGTGTGGACGGATGAACAGCAGAGCTACCGGGTTCCGCTGTTGCGTCGCCGCAGCTCGGTCCGGATCGTGCGGGAGCTGTGAATCGCGGAGGTGTTTCGTGGCGCCGCGATCGCCCTACCTGCCGCCGGAGGGCGTACCCCAGGGCGACACCGGTCGGCAGGATCACCGGAGAATCTTGAATCAGTTCTGGTCGGCTCCTGAACTTCGGTCGCCGGGCCGCGAGAGGAACGGGCTGGGTTCCCCGTGCCAGCTGATGGACAAGAACTCGCGGGCGCGGGTGCAGGCGACGTAGAGGAGGCAGAGCTCGCGGAGGGTGTCCTTGGCATGTGCGGCCGTATCCACTGCTGGCGGCGTGATCGCGTGCGGCAGTGGCACTGATCGCGCCGAGATGTCGACGACGGCCATCGCCCGGTACTCCAGGCCCTTCATCCGGTGCATGGTGCCGACCTCGATGCCGCCGCGGCTCTTCCGGTCGAGGGGGCTGACCTCGAACCCGGGTCGCAGCACCTCGACGACGGCGTCGACGCCCTTGCGGGTACGGGCCGCGATGCCGATCTCCGACGGCGCGATCCCGCCGTGGATCCAGGTTCCGACGGTGTTGACAAGCCCCGTAAGCTCGTCGGCGAGCGTCGGGTACCCACGCAATGTCGGCGGCTGCGTTCCGCGGAACGCGGACCGGTAGCCGTCCAGACTGTCCTCGCCGCCATCGAGGTCGTCCACGGCCTGGCCGGTCATGAGGCCGGTGGCGAAGGAGAGGATCTCCTCGCTGGTCCGGTAGTTGAGGCGAAGCCGGTGGGACCGACCGCGCACGTTGATTCCCATAGTCGTGAGCGCGACGCGATGGTCGTAGATCCGCTGGTGCGCGTCGCCGACGATGAACAGGTCGTCCGGCGCGTCGGGCACGACCGCGCGCAGCAGCCGCCACTGGGCCGGGTGCAGGTCCTGCGCCTCGTCGACGACGACATGCGGGTGGAGGTCGCTGGCGGGCAGCGCGAGGGCGTACCGGGCGGCGTCGTCGGCGAGCTGGAGGAATGTCCGCTCTCCCGCCCTCCGCAGATGGCCGAGGAAGATCTCGACAGCGGTCCAGACCTCGGCCCGTTGTGCCTTGGTCAACGCCTGGCCTCGCCCGGCACGGGAGACCGTCAGATAGTCGGCGAGCGTCCTGACACCCCTGGCCAGGATGACGTTCTCCCACTCCTGCCGGAGCATGGTCGGTGGGAAGGGGACATGGCTCGACGCCGCCGCCATGCTCCACAGACTGGTCAGGGTCTCCTCGTCGTCGGTCACTTTCGGGCTTGCGCCCTCGGCCGTCGTGACGACCCGGCGGGCGAGCGCGTCGACCGTGGTCACCTCGATCAGAGCACTCGTGTCCACGCCGGTCACCGAGTCCAGTGACGCGAGGTTCGCGCGAAGGTCATCCGCGAGTGTGCGCACGAACGTCGTGACGAGAACCGGGTGCTTCGGTCCGACCGGCAGTCGGCGGGCCAGGTGATGGGCCCGGTGCAGCGCGACGACTGTCTTTCCGGTCCCCGCGCCTCCGGTGACCCGCACGGATCCGGCATACCTGTCGCGGTAGGCGATTCGCCGCTGGGACGGGTGCAGGAAGATCCGCCACTGTTCGAGCGGATTGTCCAGGGCGTCCTGCAGTTCTCTGGCGCCCTTCGGGATGAACACGGTCGGCGAGGCCAGGACGCCCGGCGAGGCCTTGGCCGCCGCACCGGCGGCCACCGTCAGCCCAAGCTCGGCCCGGATCTCCCGCACGGTGTAGCCCGCGGCGAGCATCTCGAGCACCTGCACCTGACTGCCCGGCACTGCCTGGGCAAGCAGGTCGAGGTCGGCGTCCGACCTGGCCCGGCGCACGAGCGGCACATAGCTGGGCTCAATGCCGAGCTCCATCAACACGGCATCCTCGTAGGCGTCGAACATGCCCGGCGACGGGTCCGCTCCCGCTCCGGGGAGCTTGGCCGCCGCGGCCTTCATCGCGGACACGTTCACGATCTCGACTTCCTGCGTCGCGCCGTTGATCGCGAACGTGTGGTTCGCCAGCCACTCGTACGCGTCGTCGTGCGGAAGGATGTCGAACAGGACGTAGTGATCACCCCGGACGGGCGCCATCACCACGCCCCGCCAGAACTGGTTGATCCGGATCGTCCGTCCACGTTCGTCCGCGGTCGCGTTGGGCTTCTCAAGGTGCAGCCCCGCGTGTGTGCCCGCCTCGAACTTGCCGAGCAGCTCCGGAAGCCGCTTCTGGACGTCCTTCGGGAGATCAGGAAGTCGCTTGAAGAAGCTCTGCGCAAAGCCGAGCGAAGCCATGGACACCCCGAGCACTCGGTCCAACACGCCAGGTGGACCCGGAGCTGGTCGAACGAACCGGGCCCGGGCAGAGGGCGACGCGTACAGCCGACCAAGCGCCCATCGCGCGACATAGCAGGTAGTAGTCTCACGACGTTGCCCTGTGGCCGTTTCCAACGTCTACCGTGGCAAATCGACTTTACCTGCGACATGTGGAGGCAACAAAAGCGCGCCGGGGGTTGATCGTCGCAAACCGCGTCGATCAACGTGCGCATACCAAGGCGCGGGGGTCACGGGACAGGGGTCGCGCGACGCCCGCCCAACGGTCTCGACGAACGCCACCCTTGGTGGTCGACTTCTCGCTCTCGGCGCGGACCAGAAGTGGGCGCTGCCCACATATGACTGTCCTGGACGGCCGGGTTCGATCAGCAGACTGAAGCAGGGGGGCGTAAGTGAGTTCCAGCACGGACGATCGGGCAAAGATCGTCAGGTACCTGGAGCGCCAGCTCGTTGGGCCGGTACACGATGACGATGAGGTCCTCACGGAGGACCCGAGCCGCCGCTACCTGACGGGCCTGCTGTATCCGCAACCTGAGGCCACCAGCTATCTCGACCCGCCCGCAGTCGAGCAGGGCGACGAGATCATCGACGAGGCTCCCGGTCAGGTGGGAAACATCGGCGAGGAGGCGGACGACGACCCGCTGACGCTCACCGGCCAGCACAAGCCAAGCTCGGTGGGGCTGAGCTTCGTGACCAGCACCTGGTCGCCGATCGAGGTCGAGGTCGAGGCGGCGCGCTACGTGGGCGGCCGGGAGGCCAAACGCTGGAAGCGCTCCCCGATCACCTATACGGCGACAGTGGCGCCGCCTGCTGGGGAGGGAACACGTCTCACGGCCCGCGAGACGTTTCTCGAAGGGCTGGCGAGCATCGACCTGGTGTGGCGTCGCCGCAACGACGGCGGCGCGATCGTCACCGTCTCGCTCGTCAACCGGGCGAAAGGCGAGACCAAGGCCGAGGAGACGGCCCGCTGCCTGTTCCAGGTGGGCCTGCGCGCGCGGCCCGAGGCCGGAGAGATCCGGCGCTACCCGAGCGCGGTGAACCTCTACGGCGACGACGAGACCGACGAGCTGGAACTCCTCTATCGAACCGTGCCGACCTTCGCCATCGGGCACGGCGCCGCGGCCGCCTGGTCCGGCGACGGCCAGGCGACTCCCGAGTGGGTCCAGACGGCCTTCCTGCCGACCCATATCGTTCCCGGTATCTCCTTCGAGGTTCCCGGTCACGAGCAGATCCTCGATCTTGCCCGCCTCACGGACCTCGATGCCGCCCCAGCACCGGGCCTGGTCAGCGAACTGGACGCGTTCGTGGACAGCTACGAGAGCTGGGCCGAAAGCCTTCGCGCCCGATTGGACAGCGACGTCCCCGCCCACCTGCGCAAGGCAGCGGAGCGGATCGTCGCGCGGATGGACACGACCCGGGAACGGATGCGCCGCGGGGTCCGACTGCTCGAGTCCGACGAGACCGTACGACGAGCCTTCGGGCTCGCGAACCGGGCCATGCACCGCCAGATGGTCCACAGCGGCCCGACGCTCGCGGGCCAGCCCCGCGATCCGTCCGAGGCACCCGAGGTCAACCCCGAGTACCCGACCGGGAAGTACCGGTGGCGCCCGTTCCAGCTGGGCTTCCTCCTGCTCACCCTGGATGGCGCCGCGCACGAGGAGTCCCCGGACCGCGACCTCGTCGACCTGATCTGGTTCCCCACCGGTGGTGGCAAGACCGAGGCCTATCTCGGCCTGACCGCTTTCGTGATCATGCTGAGGCGCCTGCGTGGCGGTGACGAGGCGGGCGGCACCACCGTGATCACGCGGTACACCCTGCGGCTGCTCACCGCCCAGCAGTTCCAGCGCGCCTCGACGCTGATCTGCTCGTGCGAGCTCCTGCGGAGGGACAACGAGAAGGAGCTGGGTACCGAGCCGATCTCGATCGGCCTCTGGGTTGGTGGCGGGAACAGCCCGAACACCTACACGGAGGCACGGCGGCTGCTCCAAAAGATCCAGAAGGGCGAGTCGGTCGAGGAGAGCTTCCAGATCGAGAGCTGCCCCTGGTGCGGTACCCGGGTCACACCCGCGGAAGGTGCCAAGGCGCCTGTCTGGGGCTTACGCCCGACCAACGACGAGTTCGTCGTCTTCTGCCCGAACAGCAGGTGCCCCTTCCACGAGCAGCTGCCGATGTCCTCCGTCGACGAAGATCTCTATGCCAACCCGCCGACGTTCCTCGTCGGCACCGTCGACAAGTTCGCGCGCACGGTCTGGGACGCCCGCTCAGGTGTCTTCTTCGGCTCTGGCGGCCATCCGGGCCCTTCCTTGATCATCCAGGACGAGTTCCACCTCATCTCCGGCCCGCTCGGCACGATCGTCGGGATCTACGAGGCAGCCTTCGACGTGCTGCTCAGGCACAACAAGGCCCGGCCGAAGTTCGTCGCCTCGACGGCCACCATCCGGCGCGCGGAGGAGCAGACCCGCGGGGTCTTCGGCCGTGAGGTCGCGCTCTTCCCGCCCGCGGGTCTGGACGCCGACGACTCGTACTTCGTCCGGACCGACCACGAGGCCCCGGGCCGGCTGTACGCCGGCGTGATGCCACAGGGCCACACACCGTTGACCGCACTGGTCCACCTCTCTGCGGCGCTGCTCCAGGCGCCGGAGGAGGTCGAATTGACGAAGACCGGCCAGGATGCCTACTCGACCCTGGTCGCATACCACAACAGCCTTCGCGAGCTGGGCAAGACGATCACACTTGCCCATGACGACATCCCCGCCCGCATCAAGGTGATCGCCGAGGACAAGGCACGCGTCCGTTCGCTGAGCGACGACGAGGTCGTCGAGCTCACGAGCAACGTCGCCTCCCGCGAGATCCCCCGGGTCCTCGAACGACTGGGCCGGACCATCGACAAACCGCACCCGGTGTCGCTCGCGGCCAGCACGAACATGCTCTCCGTCGGCGTGGACGTCGGCCGCCTCGCGCTGATGGTCGTCGTCGGCCAGCCGAAGACGATCGCCGAGTACATCCAGGCGAGCAGCCGGGTCGGGCGAAGCAAGGACCGCCCGGGCCTCGTCGTCACGCTCTACTCGCCGTCCAAGCCCCGGGACCGCTCGCACTACGAGTCGTTCGCCTCGGACCACTCGACGCTCTACCGGTCCGTCGAGCCGACGTCGGTGACGCCGTTCTCGCTGCCGGCCAGGACGAGGGCGCTGCACGCCGACCTGGTGATCCTTGCCCGGCACGCCCGAGGGTGGAGCGCCGACACCGACGCGGTCCATTTCGATCAGGATGACGCGCTGATGAAGCAGCTCATGGACGAGCTGGAGCGCCGCGCCGGTGAGGCAGACCCCAGCGAGGCCGAGGAACTGGGAAAGCATCTGTGGCAGCTGGCCGCCGACTGGGCGGTCAAGGCCCTGGCGAGCGAGGGCAGCGAGTTCAGCCTCACCTACCAGCCGAACAGGCACCAGCCGGCGGTTCTCCGCCGGTTCGACCAGGCGGGCGACGGCTGGCCGACGCTGGATTCGATGCGCAACGTGGACGTGACCGTCGACATCAGGGTCAGGGGGGCCAAGTGACCGTCCGGAAGGTCCGACGCGCACAGACCGTGAGCCCGCTCGGGGTCGGCGCCATCATCGACCTGGTCGGTGAGTCCTTCGTCGCGGAGGATGCGAGCACGTGGGGTGGGAAGCGTGAGTTCATCACCATGCCTCGGCTTGCCGGCTATCTGAAGGTCAAGGAGCTCAGGACCGCGCCCGCGGGTGGTTCGGTTCCCTACTACCGCTTCCCCCAGTGGCTCTTCTGCCCGGCGTGCCGCCGGATGGAGAGGTGGAGCATCGGGCGGGAGAAGAAGGGAGCGACCCCCCGCTGCGAGAACTGCCGGGCAAAGTCCCAGTTGGTGCCCATGCGGTTCGTCGCCGTCTGCGGCCGGGGACACCTCTCTGACGTCGACTGGCGGCGCTGGGCGCACTCGGCCGCCAAGGCGGGGGAACGCGGTACCTGCAAGGACAGCAAGCTGACCTTCGAGACGAGCGGCGCGGTCGGCGGTGGCCTCGAGTCGACCGAGGTCAAATGCGGAGCCTGCGGCGCGTCCCGTTCTCTCGAGGGCCTGCCGCACAAGGACTCGCTGCGCCGGATCGGGCAGCGCTGCACAGGCCGACAGCCATGGCAGATCGACGCCGACGCCGTGAAGTGCGAGGAGGAGGTCGACGCCGTCCAGCGCGGCGCGTCCAGCGTCTACTTCCCCGAGATCGTCTCGGCGATCGACATCCCGCCGGACTCGAACTGGAGCGTCGTCAACAGCCCGGTCGCAAAGCTGAAGGCCGACGCGAGCTTCCAGTGGGTTCTCAGCAACCCGGGCCACACGTTCGTCCCGACGATGCTCGCCGAGGCAGCGAACACGACAGGTGTGTCTCTCCACGAGGCCGAGATCGCGCTCGCGCAGGTGCTCGGTGACGAGACTCCCACCACGAGCGTCGGCTCGGTCGAGGACATCACCCCTGGCGAATGGCTGGCGCTGACCGGCCCGCCGGAGAACCCGGACCCGCGGGATTTCTTCATCGGGGAGAAGAAGGCGATCGACCCGGCGGCGGTCAGCGGACGTCTCGAGGACGTGGCGAGCCAGCTCGCGCACGTCGCCTACGAGGTCACCCTCGTCAAGCGGCTGCGTGAGGTGCGCGCACTGCGAGGGTTCAAGCGGCACACCAGCAAGCAGATGGTTCCGGCGAACCTTGACGCCTACCCGCAGTTCCTGCCCGCGGTCGAGGTCTTCGGCGAGGGCTTCTTCGTCCGGTTCAACGAGAACGCGCTCGCCTCCTGGGAACGGGGCCTGGCCGTCGTCGGCCGAGGCGACCGGCTGAAGAAGCGTAAGGAACAACACGTCGAGCTTGGCTGGCTGCCGGAACCGACGCCGCGGTTCGTGCTGCTCCACACCTTCGCGCACCTGCTGCTGCGCCAGACGGCGTTCGAGGCCGGGTACTCGTCGTCGTCGCTGCGCGAGCGGCTGTATGTCACCGGGCCGGACGGCAACCCGAAGATGGCGGGCGTTCTGATCTATACCGCCGCGGGTGACACCGAGGGGACGCTGGGTGGGCTGGTCCGGCTCGGCGAGCCCGAGCGGCTGGTTCCGCTCGTGTGCGCGGCGTTGGCCTCCGCTCGCTGGTGCTCGTTCGACCCGGTCTGCGGCGAGTCGTCCGGCCAGGGGCCTGGTGGCCTGTCACTGGCTGCCTGCCACGCCTGCTCGCTGCTCCCGGAGACGAGCTGCGTGGCCTCGAACCGCCTGCTCGACCGCCGACTGGTGATCGACGAGGAGCTCGGCTTCTTCCGGCATGTGCAGGCGGCGATCGAGGGCGTCTACGACAGCAGCTCACTGTGACGGTCACGCACGTCAAGCGCCCCGGCGGGCATGCGACGACCGTGCCGCAGTGCCTGGTCGTCGCGTCGCCCGGGTCGGGCATGGCCAAGGCCGCGAAGCGGGTGGCCGAGAACCTGGCGGGCCCCGGTCGGGCGGTGTCGATCGTCATTTCCAGCAGCCTCCTGGCCGGGCATCTCCGTCGCCTGCTCGAGGCTCCGTGGTTGGGGTGTCAGGTCGTCGCCTTCCACCTCTTCGTCCGCAAGCTCTGGGGACAGCTGTTCCGCAGCCTGCCTCCGGCGTCGGGGCCGTTCGAGTACGACTTCGACGCATGTCTCGAGCGAGTGCTGCGAGACGCCACGCCGGCCCGCCTGCGCCGCAGTGTGATCGTCGTCGATGGCAGCCGGTTCCCGTCGGACTTCTACCGGCTGCTCCGGATCCTGGGCGCCTCCGTGACGGTCCTGGTCGAGGCGGAGGCAGGCGCTGGCATCGCCGAGATCCAGTCGGCGCTCGGGCAGCCGGTCGTGGCCATGCTGCGGGACAACGAGCGGAACACGACCCCGGTCGCAAGCCTGGCCGCACACTTCCGGCAGCAGGCGGGCGGTCACGCTCCCTCGGCCCTCCCGGCCCGGGCCGGCAACCTGCCGGTGCTCTGGCACGACGACTCTCTCGCCGAATCCGCTGACCGGCTGCTCGCCTATCGCGATCAGCATCCCAAGCTCACGGTCGGGGTGCTCCTTCAGCAGATCACCCAGGTCGACGCGGTCTACCAGGCGCTCAGCTGCGGGAAGACGGGGACGATCGAGTTCCAGCACGGCGAGAGCGGAAAGCATCCTGACGGCCGGATCAACCTCACGGTTCCCGGCCTGAAGGTCACGACCTGGATGTCGGCTCGGGGCGTCGAGTTCGGTGCCGTCGTGCTGCCCGAACTGCAGGACATCTCGTTGGACGCCGCGTCCGCATCACTCGCCGGTCAGCTGGAGTACCTGGTCACGCGTAGCCGCGGTGACGTCATCCTCGCCTACTCCGGCGTTGGCGATCCGACGATCGTCCGTGGCCTGCCTCTCGATCTTCTGGACGACCAGCGCGGGAAGCCGGCGGTCGAACGGGACGGAAAGCCAGCGGAGGAGCGCTCCTTCGACGAGGGCGGGGAGTCCGCTGACGCCGAGGACAGAGATGTCGACGACGGATCCGCCCACGATGACGAGGAGTCCGCGCCGAGCGACGACCTCGACGCGCTTGCCAAGGAACTGGTCGACAGCGGTGCCGGGCTCGTCGAACTGCCATTCGACGCCATAGACCTGGCACGTCGCCTGCTACACGAGGACAAGTTCCGTCTCCGGCCGGAGAAGTACATCCTCAGCGCGGCCGAAGAAGTCGGGCTCGCGATGCTCATGCGGCCCGGCAGCCTGCTGCAAAAGGAACTCGGCCACGGGTTCCGGGCCGGCGCCCCGGACGAACCCGCCCGGGCCTTCGACGCCCTGGTCCTGCACAACCAGCGGCTGGTGCACTCGATCGCGCCACGATACCTCGGCCAGGGCCTCGAGCTCGAGGACCTCGCGCAGCACGGAATGCTCGGCCTGATGCGCGCGGTCGAGAAGTTCGACGCCACGAAGGGCTACAAGTTCTCGACCTACGCCACCTGGTGGATCAGGCAGGCGATCACTCGCGCAGTCGCCGACGAGGGCCGGCTCATCCGCCTGCCGGTGCACGTGGCCGAGAAGGTCAACAAGCTCCGGCGCGTCCTGGCCCGGATACAGATTCCGGTCAACAACGTGCCCATCCCGCAGGTGGCGGCCGAGGCAGGCATGTCCGAGCGCGAGGTCACGCAGTACCTCCCGCTGCTGACACAGCCCGTGGTCAGTCTCTACCTGCCGGTCGGGGATGAGAACGGGACGACTTTCGGCGACCTTATCGATCTTCCGTCCTCCGACCCCGACGCGGACGCCGTCGTCGAACGGGCCTGGCTCCGCGAGGCCATCGCGCGGGAGTTCACGGAACTCGGAGACCGGAGCGCCAAGGTCATCAGGCTGCGATTCGGCTTCGACGGTGGCGAACCGATGACTCTCGAGCAGGTGGGCAAGATCTTCGGCGTGACCAGGGAACGCATTCGTCAGATTGAGTCCAAGGCGCTCCCGCAACTGAAGCGGCGGCTGAGGACGGCGGTCCGCGACGATGCCTACGGACCCGGACCAGCACGCACCGTGGCGAAGCCCGCCAATCCCACAGCCGGGCGCCCGTTGCCGACTCGACGCAGGCCCATCTCTGGCGGGGCCACGGCGCCCGTGCATCCAGTTTCGCCACCTGTCATCGCTCCCACCACGGCTCAGACGCCCGATACCCCAGGCCCGTCCACCGAGCTTCCAGTCTCGACCGAGCACGTGCAGGTGCCCGGACCGAGAGCGAAGGAGGAACCGATCCAGCCGACCATCGAGGCGCCCTCGCCCGAACCGGAGGCTTCTTGCGATCCGTTCCTGCTGACTCACCCGGCGACGCAGGACTACGGGACCGAGCGGGTGATGGACGAGGACGGCCTGTCCGTACTCGTCTCGCCCTACGTCCTGCCCTATCCGACCAGGCTCGACGAGGACGACTTCAGCGAGGCCGGAGCGCCGGAGACCTGGCGCCAGGCACAGGGCCTGTATGTCGTGTCCGACGGCTACTTCTGGTCCCTGGGCGGATGGCTCGGCCTGCCCGATCTCGATCTCGATGAGCGCACGGCGCTGGCGCGCCTTGAGATCAAGGTAGGACGAGACCAGCTGGATACGTGGCGGCAGAGCGCGCCACCCGGCCAGCCACTGGGCGTACCCGTCTCGCTACAACCACGTCTCACCACACTTGCGAAGATGACGAGGCGGCAGTCGGCCGATGTGTTCCGACGCCACCAGGAAGCCGCGACGCCCGAGGACGGACGGCAATGAGCACTGATATCACCGAGTTCGTCGCCGAACTCCAGAAGTGGGTGTACGACAAGGCGACCTCCGAGGAGGTCATGCTTCGGGACGCGTTTGTCCAGGTAGTCGCCGAGACCCTCACCGAGGACGGCACACTCGACAACCCGGAGTCCTGCTTCATCCGCAGGGAGTGGAAGAACCGACACCTCGAGGTCGCCGGCTACGACGTCAGCACGGACGGCTCGGTACTCCGGCTGTTGACCGCGCACCACGGCGACACGATCGTCAAGAAGAGCCAGATCGACCAGTTGGTCAAGTTCGCCCTCAACTTCGGCTCGGCCTGCCTGCGGGACTGGCCCTCGACGCTTGAGCGGTCCGCGCAGCGGGACATGGCGGAGCGCATCCGGGACAGCTGGAACGAGTTCGAGAAGGTGCAGGTTATTGCCCTCACCGACGGAACAGTGAGCACGACCGGCACCTGGGCCACCGATCTCACTCTCGGCGACCTGCCGGTGAGCGTCCAGGTCTGGGACCGCACCCGGCTCCACCGGCTCATGACCTCGGGCCGCCAGCAGGAGGAGATCGTCATCGACCTCCTGGAGCTGGGCTACGAGATCCCGTGCCTCGAGGCGCCCAAGCAGCCGGAGGAATACCAGTGCGTGCTGGCGGTGTTACCCGCGCCGCTGATCGCGGAGCTGTACGACCGTTTCCACAGCCGACTGCTGCAGCGGAACGTCCGTGCCTTCCTGCAGGGTCGTACCTCGGTCAACAAGGGGATCGCAGAAACGGTCAAGGAGACTCCGGGGCGTTTCCTCGCCTACAACAACGGAATCTCTGCAACGGCGACAGCCATGGAGTTCGAGACCACCGCCGACGGCCGCCGAGTGATCCGAACGATCCGGGACCTCCAGATCGTGAACGGCGGCCAGACCACGGCGTCGCTGCACGTCGCCTTCAAGGCCGAGGTCCCCGGACTGTCCGACGTCCACGTCGCGACCAAGTTCACCGTCGTCGGCGACCGCATGCTCGACGAACTGGTCCCGAAGATCTCGAGGTACGCCAACTCGCAGAACGCGATCACCGCCGCCGACTTCGAGGGCAACAGCCCGTACCACATCGAGATGGAGAAGCACTCGCGCTCAATCTGGACCCCGGCCGCAGGTGTCGCCGCCAAGCAGACGCATTGGTACTACGAACGTGTGCGCGGCCAGTACGACGTCGACCGCTCACGCCTGACGACGCAGTCCGCGCGTAAGCAGTTCGACGCTGACAACCCGCGGACCCAGAAGATCACGAAGACCGATGCCGCGAAGTACGAGTACGCCTACCGCCAGCAGCCGCACGTCGCGAGCCTCGGCGGGCAGAAGTGCTTCCAGGCATGGTCGACGGTGGGCGAGCCAAGCCGGAACGAGACTCCGAGCGACGCGGAGTTCCGCGATCTGGTCGCCAAGTCGATCCTGTACAACCGAGTACGCAAGCTCGTGCAGCAGCAGGGCTACGGCGGCTACCTCGCCAACATCACCGCGGCGACGATCTCACTGATCGTCAACCGACTGGACGGCGAGATCGACCTCAACCGGATCTGGCGGATGCAGGCCGTTCCGGACTCCCTTGAGAAGGCGGTCCCGCCGCTGGCGTCGAAGGTGCGTGAGGTCATCACGAACCCGCCTGGCAATGGCAACGTCACGGAGTGGTGCAAGAAGGAAGCGAGCTGGCAGGCGGTTCAACAGATCGAGTGGGCGCCGCCGGCCAGCCTGGTGGCCGATCTTGCGGTAACCAGGTCCGATGCCGCCTGAGGTTCGGCACCGGGCCGCAGGGAAGCGGGGCGGCTACGGGGTCAAGCTCGTTCGAGGGCCGTTCGTGCGGCTGGAGCCGCACGCGGACAGTTGCGCGGACGCCGGGGAACTGGCGGCCTACGTCGGGCGCCTGCGCGCTGAGAATCCGCGTCAACTACTCGCGGCCGATCTCTTCTCCGGCGCCGGTGGGCTGAGTCTAGGGCTGGAGCATGCCGGGTTGCAGGTCGTGCTCGGGGTGGATCACGATCCCGAGGCGACCGAGACGCATCGGCATCACTTTGGTGGGCTGACGCTTCAGGAGGATCTCTTCGACCCCGCGAAGGTCGACGCGATCGCCGAACTGATCCGCTCCCTGCGGCTTGAGGTCCTGGTTGGCGGGCCACCCTGCCAGCCGTTCTCCCGGGCCGGCCGGTCGAAGATCCGGCACAGGGTCCGGCTCGGCCTGGCCGAGGCGCATGACCGCCGGCGGGACCTCTGGGAGTCGTTCCTCGCGGTCGTGCGCCAGGTCGAGCCGACCTGCGTGCTCATGGAGAACGTGCCGGACATGGCGCTCGACCGGGAGATGTTCATCTTCCGGACCGTCGTCCACACGTTCGAGGACCTTGGCTACTCGGTCGAGGCACGGCTCGTCGACACGTCCACCTATGGCGTTCCGCAGTTCCGCCAGCGGCTGATCGTCGCGGCGGTCCGTGGCGGTGCGCGCTTCGTCTGGCCGGAGGGCACGCCGGAGCGGGTCCCGCTCTGGAACGCGATCGGCGACCTTCCCGAGGTGGAGGGCGGCTGGCGTCCTGAGGGCGGTGCGGACGGCTGGTCCGTCTACGAGCCGACCGGGCCGCTGACGGCCTTCCAGCAGGCCATGCGTGCGCGGATTCCGCGGGGGCAGCGTAACCGGGTCTACGACCACATCACCAGACCGGTCAGGGACGACGACCGCGCCGTCTTCGAGCTGATGGACTCGACGACGCTGTACTCGGATCTGCCGGACGAGATGAAGCGCTATCGCGACGACATCTTCGACGACAAGTACAAGAAGCTCGACGAGCACAGCTTCTCCCGGACGATCACCGCCCACATTGCCAAGGACGGCTACTGGTACATCCACCCCCGCCAGAGCCGGACGCTGACGATCCGCGAGGCCGCGCGCCTGCAGACCTTCCCCGACCACATCCGGTTCGCGGGCCCGCCGTCGGCCGCGTTCCGGCAGATCGGAAACGCGGTCCCACCGCGCCTCGGCGAACACCTTGGCGGCGCGTTGCTCGCGAGCCTCACGACGGAGCCCGCCGCGCCACGGCCGAGCACAACCGAGCTCGCAGCCCGGTTGACGGCCTGGTTCAACGAGAAGAAGGAAGCAGCGCTGCCGATCCCGTGGCTGGCGGCGCGCACACGCTGGCAGGTGATCGTCGGTGAGATCCTATTCGAGCGGGCGTCCACCGACCAGATCCGGCTGCTGTGGCCGCTTGTCTCGGCGTGGGAGACGCCGGCGGCAACCGTCGAGGCCGCAGGGAGCTTCCTGGAGTCGGCGAGCTGGATCGGTCGGAAGCCACGGGCCGAGCTGCTGCTGGACGTCGCTCGCTGGTTGATCGGGCATCCGGACGTACTCGACGCGCCGGACCCGACCGGCCGGATTCCGCATGTCGCGCCGTCGGTGCTCGACCTGGCGGTTCTCACGGTTCGGACGACCGACGTCGACGGCAGTCCCGAGCCAGTCCTCGGCGGCAGGGGCGTGCTGCGCCTGGCGGCGCGGTACTACGGCAGCGATGTCGACCACCACAACCGGATGTCCGACGGCCGGATGGCGATCGCCCGTCTTGTCGGCGGCCCGGGCACGGCGCGCGAAGCCCACCTGGCCCTGATAGCCCTCACGAACTCGGTCTGTAGACCGTCCGACCCGCTCTGCGACGAGTGCCCTCTCTCCGCCGGCTGCACCATGGCGATGGCGGGGCCCGGTAGGTCAAAGGAGCCTGCCACGCGCCAGACGGCCTGACGCTGAAAGAATCGAGACGTGACAGGCAAGGGCGACGGGACCACGGCTGAGCCGAAGGCGTCAGCCAGACCTGGCTGGGTTCCGACCGAGGCTGGTAGCCACCTGCACGGTCGCAAGGCACAGAACACGAAACCCGAGATCGCGCTGCGCCGGGCGGTTCACGGTCTTGGGCTGCGCTTCCGCGTACATCAGACGATCGCGCCCCGGTGCACGCCTGACTTCGTGCTTTCCCGATGGCGGCTCGCGGTGTTCGTGGACGGCTGCTTCTGGCACGGCTGCCCCGAGCACGGCATGAAGCAGTTCCGCGGCCCGAACGCCGAGCTCTGGCGCGCCAAGATGCAGACCAACTTCGACCGCGACCGCCGCAACGACACGACGCTCACCGCCGCTGGCTGGAAGGTGCTCCGAATCTGGGAGTGCCAGGTGCGGCGGAGCGCGGCGGACGCCGCGCTCCTGGTACTGGACGCGGCTCAGGCGAACAGGCCGACCCTCATGGCGGCTTCCCGCTCGGCCTCGAGCCGGGCAGCCAGTTCCTCGGCATAAACGCAGCCGGCGCCGGCCAGCGGGCAGGCAGCGCAGTTCGGCGAGCCGCCCGGATCGCACACGGTCATCCCCAGGTGTCGGATCGCGGCCATACGAGCCGGTGCCTGCTCGCCTGTCCCGACGAGCCGGGCTAGATCGATACGCCCGTCTGTCAGCAGCTTCTGCTCGTAGGACTCGTTTCCGCGGAACCGAGCAGCGACCCGGACCGCCGTGGCACCGGTGATCAGGACGTCGTAGCCCCGGAGAAGCCTGAAGATCTTCGCCTCGGCGGGCCGTAGCCCGAGAAGCTTCACGAAGGCGGCCGCGTCGTCCGGCAGGTCCTCGTCGACGAGCCGACGCAGCCGCTCCAGCCGCCGGCGGCTGTTGTGCGGGGCGAGGTGCAGACAGGCATCGAGCGTCTTCTCGTCCAGCCGGTCACAGCCACACAACGCCTGGAGAGCGGGCAGGTCGTCCGGCCCGATCGGCTGCGGTCTGGAGAGCAGCGCACAGGCCGCGGCGACAAGCGGTGTCATCGCCGTGCCGGGCACCGCCGTCCAGCAGTCGCTGGCGCCCAGGTCACTGGCCAGCTTCTCCAGACGCTGGTACACGTCCGACCAGCCCGGCTCCACCGCCGGCGTCTGACCAGGCTCGGACGGAGCGACCGCCCGGGCCGCCGCAGCACCCGCCAGCGGCGGTACAGCGTTGCCGATCTGCTTGAACGCGTCGCTGCGGTAGCCCGCGAAGCGAAACCAGTCCGGGAAGGTCTGGATCCGGGCGGCCTCGCGGACCGTCAGCGTCCGCAACTCCTCCGGATGGATATACCAGTAGCCGTCCTTCGCGATGTGCGCGGTGATCGTGCGGCTCTGCTCGTCCCAACCCAGCCGGTTGTACTTGTCGTCGAAGGAGTCGTCCCTGTACCGCTTGAACTCGTCCGGAAGATCCTTGTAGAGGGTGTCCGAGTCCATGAGCGCGAACGCCTGGCGGTCGTCCTCGCGGACCGGCCGCGTGAAGTGGTCGTGGACGGACCCCTCGGTCGCGCCCCGCCGCATCTCGCGGGCGAACTCGCTGAGGTTGGCGCCCTCGGCGTAGGGCAGTTCCCGGGAGCCGGTGCCCTCGCCCAGCCGGGGCAGATCCGCGATGGCGTCGTAAATGGTCACCTGGGCCTCGGCGTCCTCCGGCCAGGTGAACCCAGCGCCATCACGCCGGGCCAGGACGATCAGCCGGCGACGATGCTGCGGAACCCGGTACCGCCATGTCTCCATGATCCGAACCTGGGTGCGATAGCCAGACTGCTCCAGATCGCCGACGATGCGCCGAACCGTCTGGAAATCATCCGCCAGCCCCATGTCGGGGACGTTCTCCATCAGTACCGCGCGGGGGCGCAGTTCGAGGACCAGCGCGAGGTATGCGCGCCAGAGCTCGCGACGTGGGTCGAAGCGGTCGCGTGCTCCCTGGTCGACCAGACTGCGGATCTTGCTCGAACCGGCTCTGCTGTATGGCTGGCAGGGCGGACCGCCGGCTACCAGGTCGATCTCGAGTCCGGCCAGGGACGCCATCAGGCTGTCCCTTGCGTCGGGATCCGCCAGGTCGAGCTGCAGCGCGCGACCGCGGAAGTTGGCCCGATGGGTCTCGATGGCGCGCTGGTCGTGGTCGACAGCGACGACGACCGTCCAGCCCGCCTGCTCCAGGCCGAGGCTCAGTCCACCAGCGCCGCTGAACAGGTCGACAGCCAGACGCTGGCCACGGGCCGTCGCGTGGCACCAGTCTGCGAACTCCTCGTCCGAGGGGCTCCCCTCATGTGGAGGGAGCCGCAGCAGATCGCTGCGCTCCAGCTGGACGCCGTAGGTTGCCACTGCCCGCTTCCCCCATCGCGCGTTCCGACCGGTCCGTCGCAGCCAGTTCGGCCATCGACGCCCGGTAGTAGTTAACAACCGTCGGCCGGGGCCGATGTCGGGACATGCTGTGCCGTTGCTTGGCGTCACCACCTGTGCCGCAGGCTGGTGGAGTCGCCTGAGGGGCCGCACCCCACCGCGTCGAACGCGTGTTCTAGCCGCAGGATCCGACAATCCGAGGCGTCCCACCATCAAGATCCTGCCAACCGCCATCGCCGCAGGTCAGCGTCTGCCGCACCCGCCGCTCCCCTACGCCAGCCGCAGCACAAGGATTAAGACAAATTTATCATGTCCGGCGCGGCCACCTGCACCAGCCGGATCGCATGTGGGAACCTGGCCAACGCCTGCATTGGGCAGGGGCAAGGAGGATCAGGTGACGGGCCGCAGGACGTACGAGGTGACTCCATCCGCGGCGCGGCTGACCCGGTCCCTGCGGGACATCGGCTACGACTTCCCGACCGCCGTGGCGGACCTCGTGGACAACAGCATCTCGGCCCGAGCCAGCCACATCCAAGTGATCATTGAGTTCGACGGCACCGACTCGCGGGTCTTCATCGCCGACGACGGCCACGGTATGAGCGAGAACGCGCTGGTCGAGGCGCTGCGCTTCGGGTCTCGCAGGGACTACAACGCGGGCGATCTCGGCCGGTACGGCCTTGGGCTGAAGACCGCCTCACTGTCGCAGGGCCGGTCCGTCACCGTCACGACCCGTCGCAGCGCGTCGGCCGACCGTGTATTCGTCCGCGAACTCAACCTCGACCTCATCGAGGAGCTCGACGAGTGGCTCGTCATCGCGCCGAAGCCGGACAAGGACATTGCGCGGGCCCGCGAGATCCTCGGTGACAGCACCGGCACGGTCGTCCTCTGGCGGCTGTTGGACCGTGTGCTACCCGAGAAGCGGCCCGAAGGCGGCTGGGCGCGTCGCCGTATTGACAACTACGCTCGCAAGACCGCCGAGCATCTCGCCGTCGTCTTCCACCGGTTCCTTGAGGGCCTGCCCGACGCACGGAAGATCACGATCTCCGTGAACGGCGAGAAGGTGCGCCAGTGGAACCCGTTCGCGGTGGACGAGGAGCACTGCCGCGAGCTGACGGCCGAGCAGTTCGAAATCAATGTCGGCGAGACCTCGGGTACCGCGCGGCTACGGCGCTTCGTCCTGCCGGCACGGACGCAGTTCTCGTCGCCGGAGGAGTTCGAGCGTCTTTCCGGCCCGCTGAACTGGAACCGTCAGCAGGGGCTCTACGTGTACCGGGCCGACCGCCTCGTCCAGTGGGGTGGTTGGGCCGGGATCCGCGGGATCGACGAGCACACCAAGCTCGCCCGAGCCTCCCTCGACTTCGACACGTCCCTGGACTCTGTGTTCAATATCAACGTGTCGAAGATGCGGGTCTCGATGCCCCCGCAACTGCGCCAGATGATCGAGGCTTCCTTAAACGAGCTTTGCCTGGCAGCCAACGCTGCCTACCGCCGTGCCTCGGCTCGCGGGAACATGCCGCTGCATCTCGGCGCAGACCAGACCGCCAGCGCCCCAAGCACGGACCTGGCTCTCGCGGGCTTGGCGCTGCGCTCGGCGGCCATGCAGGCGGGCCAGTACGACGCACTCCAGTCCATCTTCACGATCATCCGTCGCGACGCCCCCGAAATCGCAGCCGCTCTGGGGCTCGCCAGCTGAGTCGCGTACCTGTTCGCTCTACGTACAGCGACCGGTCCGCGCATACAGGGGTCGTCAGGCAGGCCGGGGTGGCGACTGTCTGCTCGGTGAGAAAAATCCCGGATTGGACGGATGGAGCTGCGCGCTCCGTTTTTGGATGCGGTAGGAAACGGTGTCGTGACTGCGGCGACCGGTTGCTGGCGGGCTGATCGACGTGGTAGCGGGAGATGGCGTTGGCGATCTCGCCGCGTTTTCGGCGGGTGAGCGACAGAGCGACGTACCCCATGCCGGTCGCACAGTTCAACGAACGTTCCAGACAGGTGGACTGTACCTGAAGCAGGGCCTTGAAGGCCGCGCCGACGGCCGGCGTCAGTTTCAACGCCTCGGCACCGTGCTTCTCGGCTATCTCGCGGTTGAACCGTAGCCACAGCGCGAAAGCAAGCAGTACTGTGACGGGCCCGACGGCAATAGCGCAAACGATGGAAGCAGATGAAAGACTCATGATCGGGCACCCCCAGCGAGTCGGTGAAATGATCTTTCGTCGATCGCTGGGTGCCGGTATCCCTGCTTCCCGACGTCCCTACCCCAGTGCCTCCCGGCAGTGCGGTCTTCAGTTATCAAGTTGTCGGTGTTGGACGGCAGGGCATCCTGGTCAGAGCGTCATAGCATCGATGCTCGCACGCTCGAAGAGGTGTCCCGGTAAAGGGCCGGCCGGATTCCTGGCGCTGCCCGGCTCCTGTGACTACGGCCGACGGGTGGTTCACTGCACAGATCGCACGCCCGTTGTCGCGGGGGTCCGGGGGAGTGGACGGGTGATAACTCCTGATGTCGGTGTGCCGACGTATGACCAGCTGCTCTGGCCGGCGGTCAGCGCGTTGCGGGAGCTTGGTGGGTCCGGCACGATCGCGGAGATCGACGAACGGGTCTTCGAGCAGGAGGGGTTCACTCCGGAGCAGCGGGGCCAGCTGCATGGGGACGGGCCGCGGACCGAGATCGAGTATCGGCTGGCGTGGGCGCGGACTCATCTGAAGATGATGGGTCTGGTGGATAACAGCAGCCGTGGTGTGTGGACGCTGCTGGAAGCGGGATGGTCCGTCGACGAAACGGACATCCCCGCGATGAACCTTGAGGTCAGACGCGCTTTGAGCGCCGCGCGGGCGAAGAGGACACCTACACCGGCCGGCGTGGGAGCGGATCCCGCCGACGGTGTCGCCGAACCGGCAGCGGTCGGTCGTGAGGCCGTCTACGCCGCCGCCCGGCAGGTGCTGGAGCGTGGGTTCGGGACGGACGATTCGGTGTTCACGCCGGGACGGGCGGTGTGGACGCGGGAGAACGCCGAGGATCTGGCGTTCCGGCTGGAGCGCCCGCCCCCCGACGCGTCCGGCACGTTCCTGGAGAAGCTGCGCGCCGAGCTGGCCGGTGCCCGGGACGAGGTGGTGCAGCTCGCCGCGGAGATCCTGTTCCTGCACTATCTACCGGCGTCCGACATCAAGGGGTCGACGAAACGGGTTGGGCTGCGGGGCGTTCTCGCCGCGGCCTCCCGGCCGGTCACCCTTCCTGCCGGGCTCGACGCCGTGCTCGATGAGGGTTTCATGCGGGTCGGGGTGGCGTTCAAGACCTACCGGGCTCAGCAGGTGACCTGGCTGGCCCAGGTCGTCGCCCATGTGAAAGCCCAGCCGCAGGCGGTGGTGCGCACCGCGCTGGGTGATCCGTGGGAGTTTCGGGCTCTGGTCGACGCGGTACCGACGACAACCGCGGCCGGGCAGCGGCGGACGCTGCTGCGGCTGGCGTTCCCCGGGGTGTTCCTCGACAGCCTGCGCGCCGACCATCTGCGTGCCATCGTCGACACCTTCGCCGACGAGGTGGACGTACTCACCGGCGACGACGAGCGGGATTTCGCCGCGATCCGGGCGGTGTTGGAGGCCCGGGAGGGGCCGATCAACTTTCTGCGCCCGCCGTGGGTTCAGGTGTGGGGCCGGGACGCGTCCACGGCCGAGCCGGGGGCCGCGGCCTACCGTCCCGGCTGGCTGGTGCGTGGGGCGAACGTATTCGGACGCAATCTCGTCCCGGAATGGCTGCGGGATGGCTACTGCTCAATCACGCTGCCTGACTATCCGCGGGTGGAGGTGGGGCTGTCCCGCAACGCGCTGGCGGGGATCGTCCGGACGGTGGAGCCGGAGCTGAGCCCGGCGCAGGAGAAGACGCGGGTCGCGCTGCTCGACCGGTTCCTCACCCGGATGAAGCTCGGGGATCTGGTGGTGACGGTCAACGAGTCCCGGGTGCATGTCGGTGTCCTCGCCGGCGAGGTGACGTGGGTGGCCGGTGTCGAGGCCACGCCCGCGCATCACTGGCGTGCCGTCCACTGGCTGGACCTGGACACCGGGGCGCTGCACCGGTCCGACCTGTCCGACACCGCCCAGGACCGGCTGTCGGGACAGGCGGTTGTCGTCGAGCTGGGGGAGGTTGCCCGGGAGATCGCCGACCTGGTGGGGCTCGACGAGATCGACACCGCAGGCGCGGTGGACACCACCGGTCCGTTCATTGATGCGGGTGCGGATGTCATCCCGGCCGAGCTGGCGGTGGCTGATGTGGTGCCGCGGCCGACCACGGTTGTGGTAGAGACCCCGCCGTTGGAGGACCTGCCGGTGCCGACGGTGGAGCTGGCCGGGCGGCTACTGGTCGATCACGACTGGCTGGTGGAGACGGTGGAGCTGTTGAGGATCGAGTCGTGCCCGCTCCCAGGAAGTACCCCGACGAGCTTCGTGAACGTTCGGTTCGTCTCGTGTTGCAGATACGCCGCAAGTAGCCGACAGAAGCGCAGCATGCGATATCAACGGTCGCGAAGCGGCGTGTCAATTTTTGTCCGTTGCTGCTTGCCGTTACGGTTTTCGATGATTGCGATCATCTCTGGTGCTGCCATGGTGCTGCCGAACGGACTGAATCAGGCCAAACCGTGACGGTACGGAGAAACGCTGATCAAGGTTGTGGATCTGCTCTGACCAGCTGAGATAACACGACGTGACGGTAAATGGCATGTTGCAACATCGCGGGGGCAGCGCTCATAATCCGTCGGTCGTGGGTTCGAGTCCCACCCGCCCCACGCGCTGGTTTCGGCTGCTCGCTGATCTGCGATCAGCTTCGCCACCAGCCGTTATGTCTGCCCGGGGGGCGACCCCCGGACCCCCGCTGCCGGGCTTCGCCCGGCAATTTTGATCAGGGCTGGCAGCCACGTTGGCAGCCAAAGTGTCATGTCGCGCTCTGGTCTTCTTCGTCGGGCTTTCGGTCGTCTGCCTGGTCGTCGTTCGTCGGGTCGCCGTTGTCGGGTTCGTCGGCGGTCGGCTTGTCGTCGGAGCCCCACAGCGCCTCGCCCATGCGTGCCGCCGCGTCGGTGCGCAGTTCGGGCGCTACGTGGCTGTAGGTCCCGAGCGTCAGGCTGATCTGTGAGTGGCCGAGGATTTCCATGGCGACCCGGGCGGGCACACCCTGGGCGAGCAGGAGGCTCGCCGCGGTGTGGCGGGCGTCGTGCAGGCGTGCGGCAGCCACACCGGCAGCCTTGGCGAGGGCTTTCCATTCCCGCCAGTCCGCCGCCGGGTCGATCGGACGCCCGTCCGGCCGGGTGAACACGAGCCCGTGTTCGTTGTTCCAGAGATCCCCGGCGGTGTCCTGCTCGGCATCCTGGTGTTTGCGGTGGGTGCGAAGGACCGTGACCAGGGGAGGGGGGAGGGTGATCGTGCGTCGGCCGGCGCGGCTCTTGGGCCGGACGATGACGAAGCCGCCGTCGTGCCGTTTCGGGCAGTTCCCGCCCCGCTTGCGTCCTCACGGGTCGTCGGCGCAGCCGTGTTGCCAGGGCCGGCGTTGCAGCGCCTGTCGGACGGTCAACGTCCCGGCGTCCAGGTCGACCGCGTCCCATGGCAGGCCGAGCGCTTCGCCCTGGCGCAGCCCGATTGCCAGCGCCACCGACCAGCGCGCCTCGTTGGGCCGGGTGGCCGCGAGGGTGAGCACCTGCCGCGCCTGTCCGGCGGCCAACGGCTGTACTTCGTCCCGGTGGACGGACGGCGCGTCGACGAGGGTGCAGACGTTCCGGGTGACCTTGCCCCGCTGGACGGCGACCTTGAGTGCCCGGCTCAGGATGCGGAAGCACTGCAGCACGGTTGCCGCCGCCAGGCCAGCGGCGAGGAGTTCGTTTCGCCATGCTTCGACGTGTTCGGGTTCGAGCCGGTCGAGGCGGTGCCGTCCGAGAACCGGAATGATCCGGTTCCGTACGTACCCGTGGTAGCCCGCGAGAGTGGACGGCCGGACCCGTCCCGGCGCGATGTGGTCGACCCAGTGCGTCAGCCACTGCTCAACGGTGAGCGGCTTGTCACCGATGACGATTTTCACGCCGTCTTCCTGCTGGCGGTGGAGGGCGCGGAGTTTGTCCGCGACCTCGGCGCGGGTACGGCCCGACAGGTACTTGCGTTGCCGTTTCCCGCCGACCCATCCGAGATCCACCGTGGCACGCCAACGGCCGTCAGAACCCTTGTAAATGGCGCCCTCGCCGTGGCCTCTACGCCGCTTCTTCGCCATCAGGCACCGTCCAACGGGTTGCCGTCCGGCCAGGCGATCCGGTCGCACCACGGGCAGCCGTACCGGCTGTCGCCCATGTCGCAGGCGAACACCTCATGCCCGGTCGAGTCCTCGAACCAGCGGCCCTGACCACGGTTGGCACGGTCGAGATGCTCATGCAGAGCTGCGACCACGGACACCGTCCGCGGTCCGTCGTCGGGTTCAGGCAGCACGAAAGATCACTCCTTGCCAAAAAATGAAACGGAGAGGAAAAGGAGGCGGGAGAAGCACCGGAAAACGCCGCGTACTCACATCGTGTGGCACGGGTGTCCCGCTCCTCTGGAGCGCGGGAGGGTCTGCCGGGGAACCGGCCGCGTCCAGGGCGCTGCGCGTCACTGCGTGATCGGCTTCGCCGACCCTGGACCCGTCCGGCTCCCCGGCAGGTCAAGCGCCTACCAGAGGAACAGGAAAGAAATGGAGGAAAGAACCGCGCGGGTCAGCGCATCGCCGGGATGACTGGCGGGTTCCCGATTCCCGTTGGCAGCAGCGCCGGTGTGCCGGGGATGATTCGGAAGATCAGGGTGATGTCGACGTCGCCGAAGGATTCGGTGAACACGGTGTCCACCGGTACTGTGCCGAGCGCCGAGCTCACGTCGGCCGGGTCGGCGCCCGGCCGGACGGTGACCGCGTAGTCGCCGGAGCGGGACCGTCGAACGGTCACGAACGCCGGTTGGTCGGACGGGGTGCGCCACGGGCCGTGGGCAGGCGGAATGATGGGCATCGGGTCTCGCTCCCTTGGTGTGAAGGGTCGGGATCAAGGTCCCGGTGTGGTGTTGGCGCACCCACCGGGACCGCCTGACGGACTGGACGGTCGTCCAGTCGATGGCGACGGTACGCGCCTTCTGGACGGTCGTCCAGTAGTGTCGGGTTATGTCGGATCACCTCATGGGCGCGGCGGAGATCGCGAAACGGCTCGGGGTGGGCCGCACGCGGGTGAACCAGTTGTTGAAGGAAGACCCGACCTTCCCGAAGCCGGCTGCCACACTGGCTGCCGGTCACATCTGGAACACCGAAGATGTGGAAGCCTGGATTGCCGAACACCGGCCGTCTGATGGCCGGACCTGACCGCGATCACGCTGCTGCCTCCCCGCCGGAGAGCCCGCGGAGCCGATCGACATAGGCGACGAGCGCCGTCCGCGGTATGCGCCGTGCCCGCCCGATGCGGACGGATTCGATCTGTTCGGTGTTGAGGAGTTCGTAGACGGTGGTGCGGCTGACGCCGAGCAGTTCGGCCGCTTCCGTGGTCGTGAGAAGAAGCTTGTGCACGGTCGCTCTCCGGTGATCGTCGGGGTAGGGCTCAGGCCGCGCCGGGCATGCCCGGATCGATTGCCGAAACCGCTCCGGGATGTCCGCGGGCCGCCCTTGCCGCGTCGAGTTCGGCGCGCCAGCGGTGCCGGTCGGCGACCGCGCGCAGCAGCAGGTGTTCCCGGCGAGGGGTGGCCGGATCACCGGGGCGGAGAAGCTGCCAGACCACACGGTCGGACGAGCCGCCCACGGGGTCGCTGTCGCCGGTGTGGCCGAGCACGGCGAGCTGTTGCCGGACCCAGGTTTTCCGATCTTCTTTGTGGTCGGCGAGGGTCTTGTCGGACCACTTCCGGGAGACCAGCACGCGGCGTCCGCCGAAGCCGAGGGTTTCCCGCCGGTGGACCTTGCCCTTGCAAAGTCCGGGCACCAGCCCGGCCCGCGGCTTCTTCGGCTGCACCCCGTAGAGCAGCCAGTTCGCGCAGCCCGGCGAGCACGGTTCGTAGCGCAGCGCGTCGGCGAGCCGGTCCACATGCGCCCGCTGCGCGTCGGTGTCCACCGCGTGGCAGGCGTCCAACGACTTGGTCAGATACTTCGTCAGGTAGCCGATCAACCGGCCGGTGTTGGCGTTGTTCGCGGTCACCCCATCGGCGCGGACCTGGACGCCGAAGCGGACCACGTGGGCGGGTTCGGCATCGTCACCGAGCGCGTCCAGCGCCTCATCCCAACTCGGTAGCGCAGCCCCCGAGTCCGGGTCGTGGTAGCTGCCGGTCTGCTCATCCCAGACGGGCAGCCGATCGATGCTGTAGACAGCCCGGTCACAGGCGGGCCACCACACCTGGTGGTAGGTGGCCGCCGCCACCTGCCGCAGCAGCACCCGCGGGATCGTCCCGCGTATCGCCGCGTGCAGGTGCGGAGCCAGGCGCCGTTGTGGCTCCAGACAGGCGAAGTACTGCACGTCCCAGCCGACCGCCCGGCGCAGGTTCTGCCAGAACCGGTCGACGAGCTTGGGGAAGTGGATCGCGTCGCGGGCCGCCTGCCGGTAGTCGTACGACGTCGGGTCCACCGGGGTGCCGTCGCTGTTCACCCGGCCGTAGCTGTCGCAGGTCAACGTCAGGAACATCGACGGCCGCCACACCGTGCCGTCCGCGGCGGTGAACGTCCGCCCGACGGTGCGCTGGTCAACCGGCAGCCGGGGCAGGTCGGGGGCGTCCTGGCGCCGCCGGGTGGATCGGGTCCGCCGGGGCCGGTCCCGGGTGTCCGGCGCGGTCTTCCCACGCACGCCGAGATCGTTCAACGCCGCGTCCACCTGGGAGATCAGATCGTCTACCTCGGTGATCTGCTCCACGTCGTGGCCGGTAGCGGCGTCGGTGCGGACGGCTTCGAGATCCGCCCGTAGCTGGACGAGGGTTTTCGCCTCGTCGCCAGGCGGGTCCGGGTCAGGCAACGGTTCATCATCGAGATGCCAGCCGGCCTTGCACTGCGCCATCCGCAGTTTCCGCGCCCGTTCTGCGCACGGCGGGCATTTCGATGCCAGGGTGGCTCCGCACGGCATGGGAAGCACGGCTGTTTCCCCGGTGTGGGTATCAACCCGGCGTATCGCCAGCGGGCGAATGCACACTCCATTCTCCGTCGCAACGGCTTCGATGACGTGACGGGCCAGTGGAAAACGCATGCGTTCCGCCCGGGTGGTGTTCATCGTCCGCACAACGTCTGTCACCGGTCCAGAATGCCCGTTCCCATACCCGTGTACGGATCACCGGAATCGTCTGATGTCCATGGACGTCCACCGGTGTCCGTAGTCGTCCGCTGGTGTCCACTGCTTACCAGCATTCACGGAAAAGAATCTTCACAGAATTGTTTGCGGGTTGTCCTGCGGTGTGTGGGGGTGGTTGCCGAAACATCCTGCCCTGGCGGCTGCTGGTGGGGTGTGTCAGCCGTCCGCCGGCCGGGTGTTGGGCAGCAGGGGGCAGGGGTAGGTGGTGCTGGGGTGATCGTCGGGGAGCCAGAGGGTGTGGGTGCAGCGGGTGGGGGTGATCTGCCAGGTCTGGCGGTTGCGGGGGTCGTCGATCTGGACGGGCAGGCGGATGCCGGTCTGGCTGGTCTGGGCGTGCGCCCAGGCGTGGCAGGCGGTCCAGGCGTCCGGGTCGAAGGGGCTGAGCAGCGTCCCGTCGCCGTCGAGGACGAGGAGCGGGCCGAGTCCCAGCGGGGTCGGGGTGTCGTCGCCGGGCAG
>NZ_CAAAFR010000197.1:6272-20124 GCF_900634745.1 Protofrankia symbiont of Coriaria ruscifolia | reverse complement strand
CCCACCCGGCCGGCCGTGGCACCGACGTCAACCCGATACTCATCTGCTACTCGCCCAATAATCACCCTGCGTCTACACAAGCTCGCCCAATGTGCTTGCTTCTCACTCGCTGTGACTGTTGGATGTGGCTGCCGACGGATCCAAAATGAACGTCAAGGACGACGACCAGGGGGGATCCGAACTGATTATGATCATTGGGCGTGTTTTCGAGATTGGTGTCGCACATCACAAGCGACTTCATGGCAATGAATCGAGGGCAACGATGTGCTAATGGGCCAAAGGCGGTGCGATCATGTTTCTCCCGTGTCCGTGTCCCCGGGTGCTCTTGGCGTATCCGAGGTAGTCGAGAAGAATGAGAAGGCGCTGTGGACGCGGTCTGCTCGCGGGAGGTGATGGCCTTGACAGTGTGCGGATCGTACAACTGGCACTGCATGGACGTCGAACACGAGGATCGCCGGACCGGTTGCGATGTCCCGCTTCGCAGCGGTGAGTCCGCCAGATGGAGGAGAGCCTCATGAGTATGTCGGAAGCTCGGGTGGTCGGGCAGATGGTCAACACGGCTCGCTATCCCCTGGCGGAGCCGACAAGCGCCGGTTGGAAGTACGTGGTTTCTCGTGCCCGGTATGAACTGCAAAATTTCGGATGCAGCGTACTGTCCAGTTTTATTCGGTCCTCGCGGCGTGAAGAATTGCGGCTGGAATGCGCTGCGATTGCTCCTCTGGCGTATTATGACGTCGAAACCGTCAATGCCTACAACATCGCTGCTGACGCGTCTCTGCCGGCGGATCATCCGGGTCGCATGGCCATGCGACGTGGCAACGCCTTTGTAGCGAGTGATCGCATTCCCGACGATTTTGCCATCCATCAGCTCTATTCCAGCGAACTGTTTCAGCATTTTGTCGCCAGTTGTTTCGAGCTGCCCCACGTTTACGAGCTCGCGGACCCCCTGGCCGGGCTGTGTCTCAATGTCGTCACCCCGGAAATGGAGCATCCATGGCACTTCGACACAAATGAGTTCGCGGTGAGCCTGCTCACGCAGGAGTCGCAGGCCGGCGGCGTGTTCGAGTACTGTCCGGATATCAGGTCCGCGGAGGCGGAAAATTTTGACGACGTTCGGGCCGTATTGGCCGGCCGCGGTGGGCACCTGATCCGTCGCCTGCCCCTGTATCCGGGTGACCTTCAGTTGTTCAAGGGTCGTTATTCAATGCACCGGGTGAGCTCTGTGCGGGGCGGGACTGCGCGCCACTCGGCGATCTTCGCATACAGCGAACGGCCCGGAGTGATCGGCAGCGTGGAGCGGACGAGGCAGCTTTTCGGCCGGGTGCTCCCCCAGCATCTGGCGGCCGCTGGACACGCTGTGCGGGGCGACCGACTACTGGATTAGGCCGGGTCCGGCGGGCATCGGTCGATGTGGGGAGGGATGATCCGCGCGATCGGAGATCTGCCATATGCGGCCCGGGGCCGGCGATCCGAACCCGAACCCGATGCCGGTCCGTTGCCCGTTCTGTGATCCAAGGAGGAACGCAGCCCGTGCATTTTGATGCCACCGGAAAAGTTTCGCTCGATCACATCTACACGCAACCCGACCCACGCGCCTACTTCGACACGTTGCGCAAGCTCGACTACTGTATCCCGCAGTTGGCCAAACCATATTTCAGGAAAATCATTCAAGAGTACCAGGAAGCACACCGGAACCCCGCTCCGAACATCCTGGACATCGGTTGCTCCTACGGTATCAACGCAGCTCTGTTGAAATGTGACGCGACCATGGAGGAGCTGTATGGGCGTTACTGTGACGGCGACGCCCGTACGCAGACCCGCGACACGCTGCTGACCCGCGACCGGGAGCTGATCCGGTCGCGTGACCGCCTGCGGCGGACCCGGTTCGTGGGCCTCGACACCTCACAGCACGCCCTTTCGTACGCGCGCTCGGCCGGGTTCATCGATGACGCGGTGTACGCCGACCTGGAGGAGCGCGACCCCACGCAGCGACAACGCCAGCAGCTCACCGATGCGGATCTCGTCATCTCCACCGGCTGCATCGGCTACGTCAGCGACCGGACCATCGCGCGGGTGGTCGGCGCAAACGGCGAGCGTAGACCGTGGATGGCACATTTCGTCCTGCGGATGTTCCCGTTCGCGCCTGTTGCGGAGAGCCTGGCCGGATTGGGATACGAGACCGTTCATCTCGAACGCATGTTCAAGCAGCGGCGGTTCGCCTCCCCGGAGGAGCAGTCGCTCGTCCTGGATACCCTGTGGAACGTCGGAGTGGACCCGCGCGGTCTGGAAACCGACGGCTGGCTTTACGCGCAGCTCTACGTCTCCCGGCCGCGCGGCACGAACGGTTGCGTGGTCATCGACCTCGCAACGAACAAGGAATCATCCAGGTCCCCACAACCACCGAGGTCGAGGATCAAATTGAACGATAACCAGGAATTGTCCACTCGTACCTTTGGCAATGAAAATCTCCTGCCGCGGGTGCCGTTGCCCCCGCTGGAGGAAAGCTGCGAGAGATTCCTCGAGTGGTGTGCACCGCTGCTGACCGCGGACGAGCTGACGGAGACCGAGGCGGCGGTGGCCTCGTTCCGGCGACCGGACGGTCCCGGTCGCCGGCTCCACGAGGCACTCGAGCAATACAACGCCGGCGAGGACGTGCACAGCTGGCTCGACACGTTCTGGCCGTCCCGCTACCTGGGACGCCGCGACCGTATAGCGCTCAACGCGAACTTCTTCTTCCTGTTCAAGCATGCGGATCTGGGACAGGTGGACCGGGCGGCCGGTCTCATCGCCGCGGCCGTCAACTACAAGCTGCAGCTCGACGACGAACGCATTGCGCCGGCCGTCCAGCGGGGACGGCCGCTGTCGATGGAGCAGAACAAGTTCCTGTTCTCCACGACGCGGATACCCGGAATTGTGCAGGACACCGTCCGTGCGCCCTACAGCGAGCAGTGGCCGGGTCCGTCCCGGGCACGTCACGTTGTGGTGTTCTTCCGCGGAAACATCTTCCGTCTGGACGTGCTGGGTCCGGACGGTCGGCCCCACACGTTAGACGACCTCGTGGCCGGGCTGCAGACGATCATAAAGGCCGGTGCGACGAGGGCCACGCCGGAGACGTCCGTCGGGCATCTCACCACCAAGGCCCGGGCGGAGTGGGCGGCCAGCCGGCAGGCGCTGCTTGCCCGCCATCCCAGTAATGCCGACGCGCTCGACGAGGTGGAAACCGCGCTGTTCTGTGTATGTCTGGAGGACTTCACGCCCAAGGACACCCTGACGGCGTGCGACCAGATGCTTCATGGTGACAGCGGTAATCGCTGGTTCGACAAGGCCGTGTCCCTGATTGTCTTCGAGGACGGCACGGCGGGCATCAACATCGAGCACTGCGGTCTGGACGGGACCACGATCCTCAGCTTCGTCGACGCGCTGCTGGGTGCCTCGCCCGAGGAGCACTCGGCGCAGTCGGGGGCCAGTCCCCAGGGTCTGCCGAACGTCAAGGCCATCGAGTTCGTGCTGGACGGTGACCTGCAGGCCGACGTGCGGGCCGCCGGCGCCTCGTTCGCGGCGTACGGGGCTGACACCGCCACGTCCATCCTGTCGTTCGACGATTTCGGTGGAAAACGCGCCAAACAACTGCGGATATCGCCGGACGCATTCGTGCAGCTGGCCTATCAACTCGCTCACAAGCGGGCCAAAGGACTGGTGGGCGCCACATACGAGTCGATCGCCACGCGGCAGTACCGGCGCGGGCGCACGGAGGCGATGCGTGTCGTCACGCCCGAAGTGCTGCGGTTCGTGGCCACGATGGACGACCCCGCGGCGGATGTGGTGACCCGCAGGGCAGCGTTTCGGGCAGCCGCCGAAAAACATGTGGAACGGGCGAAGCAGTGCCAGGCCGGACAAGCGCCCGAGCAGCATCTGTGGGAGCTGCAGCTCATCCAGAAGCGGCGCGGCGAGGAGCTGGGGGTGACCGCGCCGCTTGCCCTGTACGAGACCCCGGGCTGGCTCAAGATGCGGGACGACTACCTGAGCACCAGCTCCGCGCCGTCGGTCAATATCGAGTACTTCGGTTTCGGGTCGACCAGCAACCGGTGTATCGGTATCGCCTATGTGTTGCTTCCCGACCATTTCAATCTTTACCTGAGCACGCCGCTCCAGGCGGCCGACCAGATGTCCACGTTTGCCGACAGGCTCCAGGAAGCAGTCCGTGAACTGCAGGACCTGCTCGCCACCGAGAACCCGGAGGACTGACACCCCCCAACTCATTCGTCGAGTACCGGTAGTTCCTGATCGCTGTGGCGGACGGAGCGGGTCGCCGCTACCCGTTCCGTCCGCCGCCACCACCGACGATGAGGCCGCCACCACCCAAGCCGCCGCCGGTCGGTCCGGCGCGGCCCGCGCCGCCGAGGCCACGCAGCGTGGTGTTGCTGGTGGGCAGTGGGGCATTCAGATCTGCCAGGACGACCCTGTCCCCTTCGGACAGTCCGGACGTCACCTGGGTGAAGGTTGCGCCGACCGCGCCCACCTCCACCGGCAGGCTGGTCGCCTTGCCGTCCCGCAATACGGATACGACGTGACGGTTACCGATTCTCAGCACGGCTGACGTCGGTACGGCAAGTGCGTTCGCCGCGCTGGAGACGACGATGGAGACGGCCGCGCCCGAGCCGGCGAACAGCTGCCCGCCGTCGCTGTTCAGGCCAATGGTCACCGGATAGGTCACCCCGCCCGACGATCCCGAAGAGCCCGACGATGCTGTCCCGCCGGAGGTCGTGGACGCCGCCGGAAGCAGGCCGATCGCCACCACGGTGCCCGCCAGCGGAGAACTGGTGCCGTCCGGGGTGACCGTGACCTTGGCGCCGATCTTCACGGCGGCGATGTTGCTGTCACTGGCGGTTGTCGTCACCTGCATGGAACCCGGGTTCAGCACGACGATCGTCGCTGTGCCCGACCCGCCACTGACGGACTGGCCGGGTGCGATGTTGACGACGGCCACCAAGCCGCTGATCGGGCTGATCATCCGTGCCTGATCCAGGCTCTGCTGGGCCACCAGGAGCATGGCGTTGGCCGCGTCGACCGAGGCCTGGTCGGCGGCGATCTGGGCGGCTGACGCCGGTGTGCGGGAGGCCCCCGACGTTGTGCCGGACCGGCCCGCCGAGCCACCCGCCAGCGTGTTGCTCCCCGCTGGGCCACCACCCGTGGGTGTGCCACCGCGTGCGCTCTTGCTTCCGCCGGTGTCCGTCCCCGCGGTCCCGTTCGTGCCACCGGTTCCCGCCCCGGTTCCGGTCGGGCTGGACGACGGTCGGCCAGCGTCTGTGCCTGTGCCCGATTGCCCCCCTGGGGACTGCTGCTCTGGGGACTGTTGCCGTCCCGGGGACTGGGCCAGCAGCTGCGCGACCGCGGCGTCGAGGGCAGCCACGTCTGCCGCCACAGCGTGCAGACGGTCGTTGAGGGTCTCCTGCTCGGTGAGGACCTGCTTGAGCAGCGTCGCACAGTCCGTGCCGTCGGGCGCCGGACCTGTGGCCGCTGCGGTACCTGACAACGCTGCGGTACCCGGTGACGGCGTGGGACCCGGAGTCCCGGTGACCTCACCCGAACTCCCGCTGCTCTGTGCGGCGCCGGGTACCCCCGCGCCGGGGGAGTCATCTCCGGCACGGCGCAGGCTGTCCAGGAACGACCGGCACACCGACTGCTCGTGGGTGAGATCGGCCTGGATCTGGTAAAGGAGCGTGTCGGCGGCGTGCTGGTCGGTCAGCAGTTGTTGCTGGTAGTGCTTGACGAGATCCTCGGCCGAGTTCGCGCCCCCGGTCGTCCCCGCGCTGTTGGCGGTCCCGGCCTGTGGCTCGCCGGCCGCGGTCCCGCTTGCGGTCACATGACTCGCACTCTGGATGCCGGCCTGACGCGAGGTGACGAACACCGCCCCGCTGACCCCGCCGGTTCCGGTCGACGCCGACGCCGGCGCGGAGGCCGAGGTCGTGCCGGCGGCGGTCTGGCTGGCCTGGTCGGCGGCGAGTTTCGCCTGCGCCGAGGCGAGTGTGGACCGGGCGTTGTCCAGCGAGGCGGCCAGGGATGACGTGTCGAGTTCGGCCAGGACGTCGCCCGTTGTCACATGCTGGCCGACGGCCACGGGAACCTGCGCCACCCGCCCGCCGACGGGAAAACTCACTGATGCCTGGTTGACGGGCGTCACGGTGCCGGTGGAGTTCAACGTCGCCTCGACGGTGCGGTGGGTGACCACCGCGGTCCGGTAGGACGGCCCGCCCGAGGCTGCCGTGGCGGCGAGAGCTCCGCCGCCGACCCCGCCGACGACGACGATGACGGCGATCACCGTCGTCCTGCGACGCAGCCGGTGTCGCCGGTCTCGGGAAGTCCGGTCAGCCATTGGCGGACCCCCCGGGGATGCGAGGACGGCGGGATCGGGATGCGGGCTGGGCAGGCTGGGTGACGATGCCCGCAGGCGCGGGCACGCCGTGTGGGGGCATGCCGTGTTCGGGCACGGTGGACTCGTTTTCCTGATCGTGGCCCTGGGTGTGGAGCAGGGCCGGAGACTGACGGATCATCATTCGCTGCGCAGTGCGTCGATGGGGGCCAGCCGGGCGGCTCTGCTGGCGGGGTAGACGCCGAACCCGACTCCGATCCCCACCGCGACGATGATCGCGCCGACGGTTGCGGGGAGTGAGATGTCGATCCGCTGGGAGATCAGATGGGGGAGCAGTGCGGCTCCCACCAGTCCGAGGGCGGTACCGGCGAGCCCGCCGGCCAGGCCGAGGACGGACGCCTCCACCAGGAACTGGCTCCTGATCACCCGGGGTGGCGCCCCCAGCGCTTTGCGTAGACCGATCTCTCGGATGCGTTCGGTGACGGAGACCAGCATGATGTTCATCACGCCGATGCCGCCGACGAGCAGCGAGATCGCCGCGATCCCGCCGAGCAGCACGGTCAGGGTCCGGTCCACCGAGGTGGCGGCGGACAGGATGGACTGCTGGCTGGCGATGGTGAAGTCAGCGCCGGTGGGGGTGCTGATGCGGTGCAGCGCGAGCAGTGTGTTGTTGGCCTCCTGGTAGGCGGCGGACAGCGTCTTCGACGACGACGCCTCCAGGTAGATGTTCTGCACGGAGCTGCGGGTCGCGCCACCGAACACCCGGTTCGCCGCGGTGCTGATCGGGAGGATCGCCTGGTCGTCCTCGTTGGCCGTGGCGGACGAACCGGCCGCGGTGAGCGTCCCGACCACCTGCATGGAAACCCCGGAGACCGCCACGGTCGCGCCGATCGGGTTGCGACCACCGAACAGCTGCTCGGCGGTGGTGGCCGCGAGCACGACGACCGCGGCATGGCTGGTGACGTCCTGGCTGGTGATGAAGCGACCGGAATTGATCTTCCGGGCCCGGACCGACAGCCAGTCGGGCGTTGTTCCGACGACCGTGGTGGTCCAGTTCGACGTGCCGGCCGTCAGCGACAGGCTGCGCTGGCTGGCCGGCGCGACCGCGGCGATATCCGGAGCGACGTCCTTCGAGGCCAGCGCTTCGGCGTCCTGCACGGTCAGCGTCGAGGCCGAGCCGAAGCCGCCCCGGATGCCGTTGCTGCTGGTGGTGCTGCCCGGCGTGACCACGAGCAGATTGCTGCCCAGGGAGTTGATCTGGTCGCGGACCTGGTTCTGGGCGCCCTGGCCGAGACCGACGGTGAGGATGACCGCGGCGATACCGATGAGAATCCCGAGGACGGTCAGAGCCGAACGCGACCGATGGGTACGTACCGCTTCAAGTCCGATGCGTAGCGTCTCTAGCCAGCTCACTGGCGAACCTCCCAGGTGAGCGGGGCCGAATCGCCGCGGACCGCGTTCCCGGTGCCGGTGCCGGTGTTCCCGGACCTGGCGGCGGTACCGGATGCGGAGCCGGGCCCGGCAGCGGAGCCGGCTTGGTGACCAGGCCCCGTGTCGTCCTGGATGTCACCGTCGCGGATCCGCACCACCCGGCCGGCGGTGGCGGCGACCTCGGGGTCGTGGGTGATGAGCACGATCGTGCGACCGGAGGCGTGCAGCTCATTGAGCAGGCTGAGCACGTCCTGGGTGGACGCGCTGTCGAGGTTGCCGGTTGGTTCGTCGGCGAGGATGAGCGCGGGATCGGTGACCAGCGCACGGGCGACGGCGACCCGTTGCTGCTGGCCGCCGGACAGCTCGTTCGGGCGGTGGGCGATCCTGTCTTGCAGACCCACCTTTTCCAGCGCCTCGATCGCCCGGGCGCGACGCTGCGCCCGTCCCGTCCCGGCATAGCACAACGGCAGTTCCACGTTGCGCCACGCGGACAATGTGGGGAGCAGGTTGAACTGTTGGAAGACGAAGCCGATCCGCCGGTTGCGGATCTCGGCGAGATCCTCCTCTGGCATCTGGTTGACGTCCTCGCCGGCAAGGCGGTAGCCGCCCGCGGTGGGCACGTCGAGACAGCCGAGAATGTGCATCAGAGTCGACTTGCCCGACCCTGACGGACCCATGATCGCGATGTACTCTCCCGCGGAGATACGCAGGTTGACACCGCGCAGCGCCTCCACTTCGAAGGCGCCGGTCCGGTAGGTCTTGCGGACACCGTCCAGTTCGATGACGGGCGGCCGGCTGGCCGGCGATCCCGCGGAGAGTGATCCTGCGGCGGAGAGTGATTCCGTGGAGGATGATCCGGTCTCGGTCACGACTCAGCCCGCCCCGCCACCGCGGGTGCCCCCACCGAACCCGCTGCCACCGCTGAACCCGCTCCCGCTGAATCCGCCGCCGCCCCCGCCGAATCCGCCGCCGCCACCACCGAACCCGCCGGGGCGGCCGCTCGGGGTTCCCCCGCCGCCACCGGTGCGTCCGGAGGAGACCGACTCGGGTATCACCACCATGTCGCCGGCCGCCAGGCCACCGGTGATCTGCGTGACGCCACCGGAACTCACACCTACCGTCACCGCCCGGGGTACCTGCTGGCTCCCGGCCAGCTGGTACACCTGCGCCTGGGAGCCGGCGTAGTGCAGGGCCGTGGTCGGCACCGTCAGGACGTCGGTCAGCTGCCGGACGATGATCTGCACCTGCGCGCTGGCCCCGAGATGCAATCCCGCCGGGGTCCCGGTGACGTCGATGGCCACCGGGTACGTCGCCACTCCCGAGCTCTGGGTCGGGAGCAGCCCGACGGTGGAAACCGTCCCGAACACCGTCGTGGTGGCGCCGTTCGGGGTGATAACCGCCTGGTTCCCGGTCTTGATCTCGCCAATCTGGGTGTCGTCGACGCCTGCCGCGATCTTGTAGCCGTCCGAGCCGACCACCACGACCTGCGCCGACGACGCCGACGCCGAGGTGGTCGAAGCGGACCCCGCCGCCGAGTCCCCGCCACCGCTCCCGCTGCCCGTGCCGCCTGTCCCGCCGGACGCGGTCGCGCCGCCACCGGAGACCTGCTGGCCGACCGTCAGGTTGACGGCCGCGACCGTACCGGCGATCGGCGAGGTCAGGGTCGCCTGGGACAGCGACTGCTGCGCCGCGGCCAGCCCGTTGCGCGCGGCGGTGATGGCCTGGTTGTCCGCGTTCAGTTGCGCGTCGGACGCGCCGGCACTCTGATCCGCGGACAGGCGGGACTCGCTGGTGGCCACGGTGGCCTCGGCCTGCGCGACCGAGGCCGCCAGCGCGGCCGAGTCGACCGTGGCCAGCGCCTGTCCCGCCGTGACCTGCTGGCCGACGGTGACCGAAATGCCGGTGACCCTGCCTGACACACCGAAGGTCAGATCGGCCTGGTGGGCGGCCTGGATGACCCCAGCGGCCGAAACCGCCTGCCGGATCGTCCCGAGACCTGCCGCCACCAGGCGTGGATTGCTACTGCCGGCGGATGAGGAAACCGCCAGGCCGATTGTTATGGAGCCCGCCACGATCACAACGACAGCCACCGCCCCCAGGGCGAGCGTCCTGCGTCCGATCCGTGGGCGCGCACGCCGTATTTGCATCCGCTCCTCCGAAAGCCCCGACGGACGGGGCGGACCCGCTTATGCATCCAGCCGGCCAAAGAGTGCACGATCATGGTTTTTTCGTGCGCTCGGAGGCCTTCGGGAACCTAGGAATAACCATGGCCGGTGCTGGCCACGATCAGTTGCCGACCGCGATCAGCGCGCCTCAGCTTCCCGGAGGAGCCTTGGTATTTGCTGAGAAAACTCGGTGGAATTCCTGATCGGTGGCTTTACCCAGCCGTGGTGCGCGAGCCGGAGCCTGCCGTTGCCGGCCTGGTTGGCCGGTACGTCTGTTGGTAGAGATCCGGCACGTCTGTGGGTGGAGGTTTTAAGCGACCGGCGACCGGCGACCGAGGACCGGGGACGCGGTGTCGCAAGGTCCGTCGACGCCGGCCCCAACGGTAACTCCGGCTGCGCTCCCGGCTGTGCTCCCGGCCCCGGCAGTCCCGCCGCCCCTCGCAGCGGCCACGGTCGACACCAAGGATGCGGACAGGCATTCCCCACTGGGCTGGTTGACAAGCATCCGGGTGTTGCCTACCGTCGACCGCATGAGCCGGCACACCTATCTGGTCTGCCGTGTACACGTCGACTTCCGTCGTGTGGCGAGCGCGCTTTGTCTACCTGCCTGATGCCGCTGCTGGATTCTCGGCGTACCCAGGCCCCTCGGATGTCTGCTTCCCCGTCCCGGACGTCTCAGTCCTCCCGCAGGTGGCGCTGGGAGGGGTGTCAGTCCTGACCTGGGCGTCGACTCCATCGATTGATCCCCCCGCGGAACAGGCGACGTGAGTCCGTACGTCTGCCTGCCACGCGGGCCGTGACGACATCCGCAGCCTTGCTGCGTCTGCGTGCATCACCGCAGCGCGAGGAGGACAGCCGTGCCGGTACAGAACCAGTCCCCGGCGCCGTCCGCGACCGTGGGCCATTCGGACACGACGGGCTCCGCCGCGGCGGTGCTGCGCGCCGTGCTGGATCACGGACCGGTGGCGCGCACCCTCATCGGTCGTGCGACCGGGCTGAGTCCGGCCGTGGTGTCGCGGCAGACCGCGGATCTGATCTCTCTCGGACTGTTGCGCGAACTGCCGGCGCCGTCGACCCCACCGCGTGCCGGCCGGCCGTTCGTCCCTCTGGATATCGACACCCAGCGTCACCTCGCCTGCGGGGTGCACATTGCGGTCCACGCCATCACCTTCGCTCTGGTGGACCTACGCGGCCAGGTCGTGGCCCAGGAGAACGTGCCGCACCAGGGTGTCGCACACGAGGTGCTGCGGCAGATCGTCCAGTACCTTCCCGGCTTCGTGGCGCGGCACTCCCGAGGCAACAGGCCGCTCGGTCTGGGGGTGGTCACCGGCGGATGGGTGGATCCGCAGCGTGGCGTCATCATAGAGCATGGTCTGCTGGGGTGGCGCGACGTACCGGTCCGCCAGGTGCTTGCCGCGGCGACCGGCCTGCCGGTCCATGTGGACAGCCACGCCCGCGCCCTCGCCCAGGCGGAAATCATGTTCGGGGACCCGCGGGCGCGACGCAGTCTGGTGCACCTGTTCGTCGGGAACGTCGTCGACGCGGCGATCGCCACCGGTGGCGCGGTGCACTGGGGCCCGCACTCCGGAGCCGGGGACGTCGCCCACCTGCCGCTGGCGGACAGGTCGGTGAGCTGCCCCTGCGGGCGGTCCGGCTGCGTGCAGGCTGCCATCTCGGAACGGGTCCTGGTAGAGCGGGCGTTCCAGGAAGGAATGATCTCGAAGGCCGACATGTGGACCCTGCTGGACGCGGCCCGTTGTGGGGACCCCCGCGTACTGACACTCTTCCGGGACCGGCTGCGTGTCATCGGTCGTGTGGTGGCCCTGCTGCTGGACATGATCGACCCGGAGGTGCTGGTACTCACCGAGGCCGCCGCAATCTTCCTGCCGGATCTGCTGACCGACCTGTACGAGCAGATCGCGGCGCACTCGCGTGTGTGTGACAGCCCTGAACGCATCGTGCTGCCCACCCGCTTCGGTCCGCAGAGCCTCGCGGTTGCGGCGAGCGCAACCGTGCTGGACGCCGTCCATCGCAGCCCGCGCAGCCTGAGCCCGGCACGTGCTACCCCGGGCAGCCGGCTCCCCGACTGAGTTATTTTCACTCGAACGGTAAACATTGACCCGGCCGGTCGGCGGTATGAGTATTGGAACATGAGCAACATCGGGCCCGCCCTGCTTGGGTGTACATTGCTTGGGCGCGTATTGCCTGAGTGCGGTATTCATGCCGCCCGCCCCTGTTCCGCCCGTCGTACGACATGGTGTTGTTGATTCTTTTGTAGGCGGTGGAGTCATCGCGCCGAGGTGCCCTTTCGGGTGGCTCCGGCCGGTCACCGGTTACTGCCGTCGTTTCCCGTACTGCTCGTATTCCGCCGGTCGGATCATCCGTTCGCGCATGCATGAGAACACGCCGACGCGGGCCGGAATTGTTCCGGAACGGGTCATTCCGGGAGGGGTCGGCCGCGGCAGAAATCCGCTGTTCGTTCCATGACTACCTGGATTCCGCGACCGCTTGGATGGTGCTGTCATAACAACCCGTGTCAGAGGTCGATCTCCCCCGGAGGAACTGTCGACCTGCCCGTGTCCCGTCCGTCCGCAGCCGGCCTCCGAGTGCGGAAATTCATGATCGAGTGCTTTTCGGCCACGTAGGTTCCTCGGGGTCTTCGAGCACGCGAAAAACATGGTCGTGCGCTCTTGGCGCCAACCAGTCTGGAGTACACAGAGATGACAAGTACCGCTCAACAGCTGGGCATCGATGTCCGGCCTCTTTCCGGTCACACCGGAGCCGAGATTCACGGTGTCGACCTGAGCCAGGATCTCGACGACGCCGCGATCGCCGAGATCCGTTCCGCGCTGCTGCGGTGGAAGGTCGTGTTCTTCCGCGACCAGTCCATCGGTCACGCCGAGCAGATCGCCTTCGGGTCCAGGTTCGGTAAAATCACTCCCGCTCACCCGCACGAGGATGCCCCACCCGAGGGTTTCCCGCAGATTCTGCCGATCGACAGCCGCCGTTACGTGGAGAAGTTCGGCAAGCGGAGGGCCACCTACGACAATGGCTGGCACACCGACGTCACGGCGTTGGTGAACCCGCCAGCCGGGTCGATTCTGCGCGCCGACATCGTCCCCCCGTACGGTGGTGACACCGCCTGGACCAACCTGGTCGCGGCCTATCAGGGCCTCCCGGAGGAGCTGCGTAAGTTCGCCGACGGACTACGGGCCAAGCACAGCTTCAACCCCCGGCTCCTGGCGGGGACCGCCTATGGGCAGAAGATCGTGTCAAATCCCCTGGTGGCGATCCACCCGGTGGTTCGTGTGCACCCTGAAACGGGCGAGCGGGCGCTTTTCGTCAGCCCGAGCTTCACCTCCGGGGAAAACGAGATCATCGGGTTTTCTCAGCGTCAGAGCTATCGGATTCTCGACCTGTTCTACGAGCAGATCGCCCGGCCCGAGTACACGGTGCGCTTCCGCTGGAGCCCGGGTGACGTCGCTTTCTGGGACAACCGGGCGACCGCGCACCTGGGCCCGTCCGATCTCAACCACCTCGACTTCGACCGCGTGCTGTACCGGATCACCCTGGAAGGGGACATCCCGGTCGGGGTCGACGGGCGGCAGGCGGAACTCGTGGCCGGGCAGCCCTTCCTCGCGAACTGATTGCCACCGCCGGTTGATTGTCACCGTAGGTTGACCGGCTGGCGGTCGGGCGCACGGGCGCCTCACCGCATGACACCGGCCGTGGTCGGACGACCGTTGCAAGGTCGCCGGCCACGGCCGACCGGCTACCGCTCACCGCACCGGATCGCGTGCTCACACCTGCTCCGGACGACCTCTCATGTGGAGGACCTGATGTCCTACCGGCGACGGCCCATGCGGCGTCTGGCTCCGCTGTCCGC
>NZ_CAAAFR010000197.1:1641-6087 GCF_900634745.1 Protofrankia symbiont of Coriaria ruscifolia | reverse complement strand
CCGCCGTGCTCATCGCCCTCATAGCCGTCGCCGGCATCGCATGCGGAGGGAACTCGACGTCCTCGCGCGACGGGTCCGCGGGGACGCATGCGGGTGACAGGTTAACGCTGCGGATAGGCGACCAGAGTAAGGGACTCCAGTTGCCCCTGGAGCTGTCCGGGCAGAGCCAAGGAACCCCCTATGACCTGCAGTGGAACACCTTCGCCGACGGTCCGCACATGAACGCGGCCTTCAGCGCCGGCAAGATCGACATCGGAACGATGGGTGACACCCCGGTGCTGTTCGCGAACGCGGCGCACGCCGACGTCACTGTCGTCGCGATCTCCAAGTCCACGGTGAACAGCCAGACCATCATCGCTACCCGCCAGTCGGGTATCAGGACCGTGGCCGACCTGAAGGGCAAGCGGGTCGCGTTCACCACCGGCACGTCGCTGCACGGATACCTGCTCAACCAGCTCGACAGCGTCGGGCTCACGCAGGAGAACGTCACAGCTGTCAACATCCCCGGCACGAGTTTGCTGGCGACTCTTGAATCCGGGACGGTGGACGCGGTCGTCTACACCCGGCAGTTCATCCAGACATACTTCCGAAAGAATCCGGACGTAGTAGAGGTCGAGACCAAACCGATACCCCAGTACAGTGTGATCCTGGCGGCCAAGAACTCCCTGAAGGACCCCGCCAAGCGGGCCGTCATCCAGGACTTTCTGGTCCGTTTGGCCAAGGCGTCCACCTGGCCCAAGGCAAATCCTGCGGGCTGGGTCGATGCCTACTACGTGAAGCAACTGCATCAGGATCCGGCGGCTTCCGCGGAGTACTTCGCCAGCCTGCCGGCAACCCGTTACGGCCCGGTGCCGGACGACTTCGTCGAGAGCCAGCGGGTCCAGGCCAGGCTTCTCATCGGCGTCGGCGAGTTGCCGAAGGCCCTGAACGTCGACGACGAGTTCGACGCGGCGGTCGCCAAGGAGTTCAGCGCGCCCCTTTCCACTGCCGTCCCAGCGACCTGACCAGGCGGAAGAGAAGCGCATGACCGAGACCATCTCACGTGAGTCCACGGCGACGACAGGTGACCGCGACGGCAGCGGCACAACGGCCGAGCGCACCCACCGGGCCGTCCCGGCGTCGCGGGACCACGGCAGGCAGTGGCGTACCGTCCGGGGCCGACGGAAAATACCCCGATGGGTGCGCCGGCTCACCGGCCCGTTTCTTCTTTACCTGACGTGGCAGCTGGTGACGAGTTTCGGGATCGTCAGCAGCCGATCGCTGGCCTCACCCGGCACCGTACTGGCGGCGGGGCGGGAAATGTGGGGCAGCGGTGAGCTGCTGGACGCCCTGGGCAGCTCACTCTACCGAGTGGGTTGGGGACTTCTGTTCGGCGTGGCCATCGGTCTGTCGCTGGCGGTTGTCGCGGGATTCTTCCGGTTGGGTGAGGACGTCGTCGACTCGTCCATGAATTTCCTCCGGACGATCCCGGTCATCGCATTACTTCCACTGATCATCGTCTGGATCGGAATCGGGGAGGAAGCTAAGATCTTCCTTATCGTCATAGGTGTGGTCTTTCCGATCTATATGAACACGTTCGCCGCGATCCGGGGCGTCGACGCCAAACTGGTCGAGGCGGGTATGATCTTCGGACTCGGCCGGCCGGGCCTCATCCGGCGCGTCATCATCCCGGGATCGGTGCCCGGCTTCCTGGTGGGCCTGAGGTGGGCACTCGGCGTGGCATGGCTTCTACTGGTATTCGCCGAGCAGGTGAACACCGACCGCGGCATCGGCTACCTGCTGAACCATGCGCAGGCCTGGAACCGGACCGACATCATCGTTCTCTGTCTCGCGATTTACGGACTGCTGGGACTGCTCAGCGACGGCATCGTCCGGTTTCTGGAAAGGAGCCTACTGTCATGGCGTCGCGGCTTCGCGGGTACGTGACCCCACCCGGCCGGACAGCCTCGCCTCCAGGTAGGTCGCCAACCTGGTCACCAGGTAGTTGACGAGTATGAAGATACCGGCGATGACCAGGTAGGTCTGGATCGGGTTGCGTAGGGTCTGAATGGCGATCAGACCCCGGCGCAACAGTTCCTCGTAAGAGATGAAAGCTCCGAGCGAGGTGTCCTTGAGAATCACCACGAGCTGGCTGATCACAGCCGGCAGCATCGAGCGGAATGCCTGTGGCAGCAGGACGATCCGCAGTGTCTGGCCGCGGGTGAGACCCAGGGCTGACGCTGCCTCGGTCTGCCCTTTCGGTACCGCGAGTATGCCCGCACGGACGATTTCGGAAATGACCACCGAGTTGTAGGCCGTCAGACCGATCACGATGTACCACAGCAGCGGCAGCCTGAATCCATAGGCCGGGAGAACCTGCGCGGCAAAAAAGATCGCAATGACCACGGGTACACCGCGCAGCAGTTCGACCACCCCGACGACGGCCCACCGGTACCACCGCGCGGCGGAGATCCTGGTCGTCGCGATGAGAACACCGAACAGCAGGGAAAAGGACATGGCCAGGGCAGCGGCTGTCAGGGTGTGCAGCAGGCCGCCGCCGAGAAGGCGCCACAGGTCCGGGAAGTCCTCGTCGCCCGGGTTGAACAGCGGGCTCCATTTGCTGCTGTCGAACTGTCCGTTGGCCGCCAGCCGGCGGGCGGCCAACGCCACCAGGCCGATCAGGACGAGGCTGACGACGGCGCTGGCAACGGCGATACGCCGGCGTCCGCGCGGGCCCGGAGCATCGTGAAGAACCGAGCCGCTCACCGTGTCACCCTGAACCGTTTCTCTGCCACCAGCACGAGCAGGCCGGCGGGGATGATGATGACGAGATATCCGAGCACAACGCCGGAGTAGACCGGTAACGCGGGTTCACCCCTCGCGCCGTTCAGCGTGCTCGCGACGCTGTAGAGCTCGCCGCCGACCCCGAACGCACCGACGATCGCGGAGTTCTTCACCATCGCGATCGCGACATTTCCCAGCGGGGGGATGACCGCCCGGATCGCCTGTGGAAGGACGACCAGCCGTAACGACTGGCCGAAGGTGAGGCCGATCGAGCGGGCGGCTTCCGCCTGGCCTGCTTCCACCGCCCCGATTCCGCTGCGTACCGCCTCACAGACAAATGCGGCGGTGTAGACGGTGAGCCCGGCGGCCCCGAAGGTGAAGTACGAGCCGTTGACCCCCGCCTCCGGCAGGCCGAAGGCGAAGGCGAACAGGACAATCGTCAGGGGGCAGTTGCGGACCAGCGTGACATAGGCGGTGCCCACGGCACGCAGGGGTGGCACCGGCGACACCCGGAATCCCGCGAGAACGATCCCGAGCAGCAACGCCGCCACGGCAACCAGACCACAGATTTTCAATGTTCCCAACAGGCCGTTGGCATACAGGCCCAGGTTGTCGGTGATGACATCCATGGCGGCTCCCGGGGTGGCGTTGGCTCAGGAGACTGCAAGGTTACAAAGGTTGCGGGGTCACGAAGTTATGGTGATCAGGAGCAGGAGGCGAGCGTGGGCAGGGTCGGCGTGGTCTTGGCGACCTTGCCCGCCGTGGATTCCCACGCCTTGGCATAGCGCCCGTCTGCCGACGCCGCGGTCAGCTGCTCGTCGATGAAATGGCAGAAGGCGGTGTCACCCTTTTTGATGCCGACACCGTAGGGCTCGGTGGTGAAGGGCTTGCCGACGAGCTTGAAGGCACTGCCGCTGGAGTCTACAAGGCCCAGCAGGACGACGTTGTCGGTGGTGACGGCGTCGACCTGGCCGGTACGCAGCGCGTCCGCGCACTTGGAGTAGACGTCGAAGAGCACGATGTTGGACGTGTCGACGTATTCCTTGATTTTCTCGGCCGGGGTCGAGCCGGAGACGGAGCAGACCTTCGCGTTCGCGGCGCGTAGTGATTCCGGCCCGGTGATCGTGGTGTTGTCCTTTTTCACCATGATGTCCTGGCCGGCCTGGTAGTACGGTCCGGCGAAACTGACGAGCTGCTTGCGCTTGTCATTGATGGTGTAGGTGGCGACGACGAAGTCGACCTTGCCCTGCTGGATCGCGCCCTCACGCTGGGCCGACGGCGTCTCGACAAAGGTGATGTCGCCCGGGTTGATCCCCAGGCCGGCAGATATGATCTTCGCGATCTCGGTGTCGAATCCCGCGATCTCGCCGTTCAAGCCCTTCAGCCCGAACAGCGGCTGGTCGAACTTGGTGCCAACGGTGACCTTCCCCGCCTCGGCGAGTTTCGCCATCGTGGTACCGGCGGCGAAGGTGGGTTTGACCTGAATTTCTCTCTCTGCACCAGTTGTGTCACTTCCACAGCCGGCAGCGGCGAGCGCGACGGCGCCGGCGAGCACAGCCGTCACCAACCGTCGTCGTCGAAGTGAGTGCGGCTGGAACGGATGTTGCTGGATCAGGAACTGCGGAATCCGCATGGTTGTCCTTTCGGGGGATATATCGGCTGGGGACGAGGACGGGGCAGGGC
>NZ_CAAAFR010000197.1:0-1616 GCF_900634745.1 Protofrankia symbiont of Coriaria ruscifolia | reverse complement strand
CTTTCGGGGGATATATCGGCTGGGGACGAGGACGGGGCAGGGCGGGACGCGGGGGAGGGCCATCGGGAGGGTGGCAGGCAGGCGACGTCAGTGGGGGAGAACACGAGCCAGGAAGTCGCGGGCCCGCTGTGTCCGCGGGCTGTCGAAGAAGCTCACCGGGGTGCCTTCCTCGAGAATTCCGCCGTCAGCCATGAATACGACGCGGTCCGCGGCCCGCCTGGCGAACCCCATTTCGTGGGTGACGACCACCATGGTCATGCCGTCGCGGGCGAGCCCCGTCATGACGTCGAGCACCTCGGCGATGTATTCCGGATCAAGTGCTGAGGTGGGCTCGTCGAAAAGGATCACCTTCGGGTCCATGGCCAGTGCTCGGGCGATCGCGACACGTTGCTGCTGCCCGCCGGAAAGCTGAGCAGGATAACTGCCGGCCTTCACGCCGACACCCACCCGATCGAGCAGTTCCCGTCCCCGGCGCTCGGCTGCCTCCCGCGGGATTCCCTTGACCTTTGTCGGTCCAAGAGTGACGTTCTCCAGCACGGTTTTGTGGGCGAAGAGGTTGAACGACTGGAAGACCATGCCCACCTCGGCCCGCAACCGTGCGAGCGCGCGTCCCTCCTCGGGCAGCCGCTGCCCGTCAATCGTGATCCGGCCGGCGTCGATGGTCTCCAGCCGGTTGATGCAACGGCACAGCGTCGACTTGCCCGATCCCGATGGACCGATGACGACGAGCACCTCGCCGCTGTGCACGGTCAGGTTGATTGCGTGCAGTGCCCGGAAACCGCCGAAGGACTTCTCGACGCCCTCCATGACGATCAGGGGCTCACCCCGCGCGCTCTTCGTCACGTTCACCTTTCGGTCAGGTTGAGCGGAACGGTAGCAGGTGAGCTCTGCCTCCCGGTGGCCCAGGTCTCCGGGATCACTTGAAGCGAACTGCCGGGGCCGTGCCTCGTGTGATGAGATTCTGAAGCTCCACCCACTGCTGCCGGAGGGAACGGTATGGACCTGTTCGTCGGCGGGAAGCCGAGTTGGCCGAGGCGCTACGCCTGCTCCTGACGCGGGGCGAAGGGTCGGTGATCGACTTTGTCGGCGTTCACGGCCTGGGTAAGTCCACGCTGATCCGGCAGCTTGTTCGGCAGGTCGAGGGCGCCAACCGTTTATACGTCTTCAACGAGGACATGTCCGCGTTCCGGCGCGAAGGATTCCGGGACGCCTACGGCCTCCGTGCCTCAGCCCCCGTGTTGTGGGAGACATTCGCCCGGACGAGGGAGCTGATGCTACGGGTGACCGATCGCACCCGGGCCCGGGAGTTCAATGGTTTCCGCCAACTGTGCGAGCGCGAGGCACGGCTGCTCGGCGGTGCGCCGAAAGCCGAAACCACAGGTCTGCGCGACCCGGCCGGAGGCGACGATCAGGAGACGGTCAAGACGCGAATCCGCCAGTCCCAGTCAGCCATTGACGACGCTTTCGTCAGCGGCTGGACGGAGTGGAGCCGGCATCGGCACATCCTCATCACCATGGATTCCTTATCACCATGGATTCCTTCGAACGTATCGTCGATGACGAGATGGGTCACTGGCCAGGGCTGCGCGAAGGTCGCCCGGCGTGGCGATCGGCTA
>NZ_CAAAFR010000196.1:0-21920 GCF_900634745.1 Protofrankia symbiont of Coriaria ruscifolia | reverse complement strand
CAGCTGATCGAAACTTTGCGCAACCTTCCCGCAGCCCTGGTCACTGGCTGGCGCGTATGGCGCTGCGCCTGATGAACACCCTGGTCGTCATCGCCCGGGTACCGTCGCTGCACAAATTCTCGCCCGGATCGGACCGCTGGCATCTGCGGCAGCTGCCCTACCTGTCCCGGGACGAGGTCGTCCACTACCTCGACCAGACCTTTCGTGGCGAGCTGCGCCCGGGTGTCGCCGATGTCATCCACGATTTCACCGTGGGACATCCCGGTGGTCTGTCGCTGGCGGCGAACCTGGTCAGTGAGACCGGTCCGGACAAACTTGAGGCGTCCGACCTGCGGCGAACTCTTCAGCGGCTGCCCGACGACCCGTGGGAGAAATGGGCCGGTCTCGTCCGCCTCATCGTCGACGTGGTTCAGGATGCCCAGTTGCGGAAGGCCGTCCACGCCTGCGCCGTGGTCAACACCTTCGACGAGCCGTTGCTCGTGGAGCTGCTGGGGGAAGGTGATGACGGATATCCTGACGTCGGAACCGTCATCCAGACGCTCAAAGGCTATGGCATCGTCGAACAACTGCTCGCCGTCGCCTACGAACCGTCCGACCGTTTCCGCCTGCACGAGTTCATCCGCCTGTCGCTGAGCCGTGAACTGCGGACAGTGCATCCCTGGACCTGGCAGAACCTGCACCAACATGCTGCCCCGCACTACTTCCGCCTCGCGTCGAAATGGGAGGATGAAAACACCGCCGGTACGTACAGCCCCTGGTATCGCTACGAGCACCCCCGCTGGCAGGCGTACAAGCGGGAGTGGTTGTTTCACGCACGGCGGGTGTCCCAGAACCGGACGATCATCCGGGCGCGTTTCGCTCTCGTGTTCCTGGAAGCTTTCTGGTGGTGGGGATGCTACTGTCCGTTCGACTACAACCGGCGGCTGCTGGAGGATTGGGAACGTACCTGGCATCAGGAGAACCCGCTTGTCGGGAGCGGGGGTTCCGTCGCGATCGTGACCGAACGCAACCCGGATGACCAGTTGAACGAGGCACTCGGCTTCGTGCTGGAGCACTATCCGCCTGGCTACCTCAAGACCGACGCTCCCTGGAACGACATCCGCAGCCGGCTTCTGCTCGTGCAGCGGCTCTGCGGGCTCGGCCGTGGCGCCCGGGTTGGGACCACGGTGGAAGAAGAACGGGACCTCCTGCGGGTCAAAGGTCTCATCAAGATATTCCTCGCGCACAGCAGACGATTCCGTGATCCGGCCGACCCGGCCGCGAACCGCTACTACAAGGAGGCGCTGGCCGCGTTCGAGGAACTCGGGGAACCCACGGATGGCTGGATCGTCACCTGGCTGCTGTTCGAAACCGCCGACCTCGCCCTGGAGCGGGGGGCGGTGGAGGAGATGATTACCCGTGTCAGCTCCTCGGCGCAGCGCCTGACCCGGCTCGCTGCTGAAAATGACGACTGGGACGAGGAGCTGATCGCGAATCTTTTCCGTGCGCGGGCGGACGCGTACTGGGTATCCGGCAAAATCGACGAGGCATTCGCCGACTATCATCGTGCCGTCGTTCACGCCTACCGGTTCATGGGCGTACCGCATCCTCCGGACAGCTGCCTCGATTCCCGCCCGGGCGCGGTCATCGAGCGTGTCGCTCTTTTCATTCCGGGCGAAGGCCGCTGCCGCGGCCTCGATGTCGTCGGCCAACGCGGGCAGGCCGGCGTCCCGGAGTTCGGCCGCGGCATGATGGGCGACCCTGCAGACGCAGGCGACGCTGAATTCCCGGGCGGTCTCGCGCGTCCATTCCTCGACCTGCGTACCGAGCCGGCCGCGTCTGGCGACAATCTTGTTCTCGTGAACGACGAGCGGGTCGTCGAGGTCGATCCGCCAGAGTTCCTCGGTGAGCCAGTAGGGCAGGTCCCCCACCCGACAGGCGTGGATGCCGGCCCTGCACGGCACGGTGGCGTCGGCCTCGACCCATGTTCCCGCCACCGCACCCCAGGCGTAGCCGGTGAACGGGCTCGTTCCCGAGGGACGGAGAAACTTGTAATAGCTCATCGGTGCGTACCCCGCGCCTGTTCCAGGGCGGCGGCCCGGTCCGCCCATCCCGCGGGAACCGTCGCCGTGGCCGCCGTGGCCGCCGTGGCCGCCGTGGCCGCCGCGGTCAGCGCCGTCAGTGACCGTCGCGCCCGATCGCTGTAGGCAAGGGGCAGGGCGGGCAGAAGAGCAGATGCTGTTCAAACGCGTTCTGGTCGTTGTCGGTCAGTTCTCCGTCGTACCAGGCGCCCACCAGGTCGAAGACGACGTCGCAGCTGATGTCCAGCGCCCTCGTCCCTGTTTCGCCTGCGATGCCGCGGCTCTCGACGTCCAAAGCACCGACGTGGTCCGGAGTACCGGCGATGTCCGGAGCACCGACGTCGCCGGCCCGGATCTCTTCGTCGAGATAGGCCACATACGCCTCCCGGGCGTCGTCGAGGAGCCTGCCCTGGTCGTCCGGTTCCACGCCCAGGCTGTCGGCGGTCTCGTCCGTCGACAGCCTGGCCGAATCCCGCAGGATGAGCAGCGTTCGCTGGCGCAGCGGAAGGCAGCGCACGGCATGCAATACCTGCTCGGCCGTTGGTATCCGTCCGGCCGGCCAGGACGGCACGTCGACGTCCCACCATCCTGCCCAGCGGTCATCCGGCGGCAGAAAGAAGCCCGCGCGGGGGCGCCGCGGTGTGGGTGGTGATGTCGGCGGCGGTGTGGGTGTCGGTCTCGTGGAGTTGGCCGTCCTCTCGCAACAGTCGCAGGACCGCACCGAGCAGGCTGGCCGGACCGGTGTTCCCGCGTCGGACACCACCGCGGCGACGGTGTCGACCCAAGCCCGTTCAACCACCCTCACCGTGGCGCTGCCGGCTCCGACCGCTTTGGCGAGCAGGACGGCAAATCCATGGTGGGTGTCCATCAGATCGCTGACGGCCGCGCGGCCGCCGCCGGCGAGCGCGGTACGCAGGGATGGGGTCACTGAATGACCTCGATGAATCTCGGTATTTCCGGCAGATGGTCCAGCGGCCACAGCGGGAGCTGGCCGTCGTCGTCCCCCTCGGAGAATCGCTGTAGCGCCTGATACTCGGGGTCGGTGGTAAGCACCTCGCTCCCCTCGCACAGCTCGAAGTATTCGTCGAGGAAGGTGCCCACGACCTTTGCCGGCACCGCCGGCACTGTTTCACCGGGGCAGATCAACAACATGTCGAACACCCGCGGTACGCCGGGCCGCAGGGACGGTTGGAAGAACGGCATGGGCAGCAGCGTGGAACCCGTCCGCTGGTAGAGCCTGAGCCGGGCTTCCGGGTCGCTATACGTATTCGGCTGGTGGAATCGTGGATCCTCGATCTCGGCGATCACCAGTGACGGCCGGATGGCTGCCCGCCACTGGGGGATGACGTCGGTGAGCAGCGTCTGGCCGATGCCCCGACCACGTGCCTCGGGCCGCACCGCGATGTAACTGAGCAGGAGCACCCCGGAACGGGGATAGATCTCACCCAGCATCCCTCCCAGCGGGGTTTCACCGTCGAGGACCAGTACGCCGGGGCCCAGATCGGCGGCGGCCGCCTCGTGCAACTCGTCCCAGGTAATGAGTTCGTCCGGGGGGAAAGCCGGCGTCAGTATCTCCGTGTAGAAAGACCTCAGCGCCGTCTCGTCGGTCTCGCGCAGTTCCACGATCTTCAGGTTGCTCGGGATGGGTGCGCTGATCTGCTGGGTCCTGCTTGACATGACCACCCGCTCATCTTCGCGTGCCTGTCGCCGCTTGACCAGCGTCCATCGGGATGGTACGGGGACAGGCCGCTCAGAGGTCCGACAGGCCCGGGTCCCCGGGTCACCAGATGGCCCCCGGAGGTTGTGCCCCCGGAGGTTGTGGCACTGGATCGACGCTCGACCGGTGTTCACCGGGTGGTTGTTTATACCGGGTGTACACGGCGTGCACCGGCGCTGGGCCGGCCGAGTAATCTAACCGATGTCAGCGGGGGAAGGGGCGTGTCCGAATGCCAAGGGCGGATGCCAGCATGGCCGTACGCGTGCCGGACGCTCAGCTCGTGAGCGCCTATGACATGTGGTACGAGTTCGTGAAGGACGGGTGGGACGACGACCACGGCCACGATGACGTGGAGATCGCCGTCGTCGCTCTGGAACTCTATCCGTTGGGGATGCCGGCCCGGCCTGTTGTCCGCAGCCTGTCCGACATCGAGGGGAGTGCGCTGGCGTTCCGGCCGGAATGGTTCAGTAAATACGACCCCGAGCAGTCGAAGCACGGCAGGATCAGTCTCAGCGGGCCCCGGCACGAGGTCTTCGATTTTTCCTTCGACTATCGCTTCCGTCCGCCGCGAGCGACGTTGGTCGTCGAGTTACCGGACGAACGGATGTCCCGTACGATTCTCGACGTCATCGACGATTCGAGTTCGACGGTGGCCGACGAAGGACGGACGGCTGGCGTGACACAACCTACGATTTTCATCGGACACGGCGGGCCGAGCCAGATATGGCGCGTACTCAAGGACTACGTGAGTGAGTTCGATTTCCGCGTGGTGACCTTCGAGAGCGAATTCCGTTACGGCCGGTCGGCGGCGCACGTCGTATGGGAGATGCTCCAGCAGGCGGACTTTGCACTGCTCGTCCACACCGCTGACGACGAGACGAAGTCCGGTACAATCCGGTCGCGCCAGAACGTGGTTCACGAGACGGGTCTGTTCCAGGGCAGGCTGGGTTTCGAAAAGGCGATCATCGTCCGGAAAGAAGGCGTCGAGGAGTTTTCCAACCTCGCCGGAATCCAGGAGATCCGGTTTCCCGGAGGAAACATCGAGGCGGCGTCCGGCGAGGTTCTCCGCGCGTTGCGCAGCACCTTTCCCGCCCGTTGACCCGATTTTTTATCGCACAGCGGCGGGCTTGTCGTCGTATGGAATTCGAAGATCCCTCGGCCAACAGCCCGTCCGACCCGTTGGTACCGGTGGCCAGTGGCAATCACCGCACCAGGCCGCCAAGCAGTCACCGGCAGGGCAAAAGGGCGTCGCGAGCCGCGATAGTTTCATACCTGGTAGCCCCATCCTCCATTATTCTGGTTCTGGTTTCTGTTCCTTTTTCTGTTCGCCGGTCGGCAAAGTGAAAGTGTTCATGTTCGGGTGATCCTGGGCAGGCATGGTGAAACGTGTGAGTATGCGGATGTTCGCCTGGCTTTCACTTCCGGTCCACTGACGACATCGCCGAAACGCACTAGCCTGACTTGGCTCCACAGTAAGCGCTCGTGCTTGTTCCCGCGGCACTTCTGGAGGTCTGCTGTGTCTGTTCTCGCCCGTGTCCGGCGCCCGCGCCTGGCGTTAACCGCGCTTGGCGCCGCCGGTCTGGCCGCCGCCTCGTTCGGATTGTGGGCCGTTGCGCCCGCTGCCCAGGCCGTGACGCTACCCGCGCCCGACCATGTCGTCGTGGTGGTGCTTGAGAACCATTCCTACTCGCAGATTATCGGCAGTTCGAGCGCTCCGTACATCAACAACACGTTGAAGAGCGGCGGCGCCAACCTCACCTCGTCCTACGGTATAACCCACCCCAGTCAGCCCAACTACCTCGCACTCTTCTCCGGCGGTACGCAGGGCGTCACCGACGACAGTTGTTACACCCCGCAGTTCAGCAGCGCCGCCAATCTCGGCTCCGAGCTGATCGCCGCCGGGCGTACCTGGGGCAGCTACAACGAGGGTCTGCCCTCCGAGGGTTCAACGGTGTGCACCAACAGCAGTACCAAGTACGCACGCAAGCACAACCCGTGGTTCGCCTTCAACAACGTGCCGCTGAACACCGCCCACACCTTCACTCAGTTCCCGACCGACTACACCACGTTGCCGAAGGTCTCGTTCGTCGTCCCGAACCTGTGCAACGACATGCACGACTGCTCGGTCTCCACCGGGGACACGTGGGTGCAGAACAAGCTCGGCGCCTACGCCACCTGGGCCAAGACTCACAACAGCATCCTCATCGTGACCTTTGACGAGGACAACGGCTCCAGCGGCAACCACATCGCCACGGTGCTCTATGGACAGCACGTGATCTCGGGCAGCAGCTCGTCGGCGACCTACAACCACTACAACGTGCTACGCACCCTGGAGGATCTCAGCGGCTTGACCACCCACGCGGGCAACGCCGCGAGCGCATCGGACATCACCGGTATCTGGAACTAGCGACCGTGTACGTAGCGGACACCCGCACCACCACCGAGTCGGCCGGCCCGGGTAGCCACCCGGGCCGGCTGGCCAGCCTCCCCGTACCCGTTACCGCATCCCGGACCATGACGCGGGCCGCCGTTCGCGTGACGGACCGCGTGCTGGACGGCGTGCTGGACGGCGTACTGGACATCGTGATGGACACGGCCAGGTGAGCCTTCGCGCCCGGCTGGCCGTCCTGCTCGTCGCTGTCGTGGTGCTCGGCGGCATCGCTGTGGGTTCGGTGCTGCGCGCCTCCGACCGGGCGGCGCGCAGGGACCGCCAGCAAGGAGGCGCTCCGCCCGTCACCTCCGGGCATGTGGCGCTCACCGAGGCGGGCCCGGCACGCCAATCACGGCTGGTCTTCCGCAACATGGCCTGGGGCCCGCACCGCGACGAGCTGGTATCGGTGCCGGCAGCGGACCCCTCCGGTCCGCGCACCGCATCCGAAGTCCACTGCCTGCGCTTCTACGCCGCTGCCGGTACCGGTGTCTGCCTGCAAGGGGTACAGGGTGTGGTCCAGGACACCTACCAGGCGGTGGTACTCGACGCGGAGCTGCGCGAGCAACGGCACTATCCGCTGACCGGCATCCCCACCCGGGCCCGGGTTTCCCCCAGCGGTCACTTGGTGGCCTGGACGGTGTTCCTCAGCGGCGACTCGTACGCTGGAGGCACCTTCTCCACCCGCACCTCGATCCTCGACGTCCGCACCTGGACGCTCCAGAACACGCTGGAGGATTACCGAGTGATCAAGGATGGGAACACCTACCGCAGTGCCGACGTCAATTTCTGGGGCGTCACCTTCGCCGACGACGACCACTTCTACGCGACCCTGGCCACCGGCGGGAAGACCTACCTGGTACACGGCGACATCGCGGCCCGGACGGTGACCACCTTGCGCGAGAATGTCGAGTGTCCCTCGCTCTCCCCGGACGGAACCCGGTTGGCGTTCAAGAAACGGGTACCCGGCCTGCCCGCCGACGCGCCCTGGCGGTTGTACGTGCTCGACCTGCCCAGCCTGCGCGAGACGCCGCTGGCCGAGCAGCGCAGCATCGACGACCAGGCCGTCTGGCTCGACGACCGCACGCTCGCCTACGCCCTGCCCGGCGACTACGGCGCCGACATGTGGACCGTCCCCGCCGACGGCACCGGTACCCCGCTGCGGTTGATGACGGCAGCCCTGGCTCCTGCCGTGGTCGGTTGAGCCGGCCAACTGGCTGGTCGGCCAGCCGGTCAACCCGCCAGCCGGCTGGCTGACCGCTACTCGTTACGGGTTACGAACCGGGTCTGTTCGGCCTGCGGCGGTGTTGACGGTGTTGGCGGTGTTCCCGCCGGTGGCGAACCGCGCAATCATGATCGATAGCGGGGAGAGCGCGGAGAGCCTGTCGCGTACCACCGGGATCGCGTTCATACCTGGCAGCAGGTGGCCGTAGAACAGCCCGCGGCCACGCGGAAACCACAGCTCCCGGACGTCCACGACGTTCGGGAGCCCCGTGCGGATCATCCGCCGTTCGGCGGCGTCCAGCGTCCAGGGCATCGGCGGGATCGGGTAATGCCCGATCAGGCCCAGTCCTCGTACGAAGCCGGCAGCGAACCAGCGGGGCACGCCGTCGAAAAGCAGGGCACCACCGGGAAACCGCTGCGCGCAGGCTGCGATCAGCCGGTGGACCTCGGATGGCTGCAGGTACATCAGCAGGCCCTGCGCGGTCACGAGGACGCCGCGCGAGATGTCGATCTCGTCGATCTCGTCCATCCAGCGTTCGTCAAGCGCGGAGCAGGCGAGCGCCTGGACGCGGGGCGGAGCCGGTAGCAGGCGCCGACGCAGTTCGACGGTCTCGGGAAGATCGACGGTCAACCAGTGGACCTGCCCGTTGTCGACCCGCCAGAACTGGGTTTCAAGCCCTTCACCTAGCGCAACCACCGTGCTTTCGGGACGCTCGGAAAGGAATTTCCGGATCTCCTGGTCGAAACACCGGGCCCGCAGCGCCTGGCCCTGGGCCCGGCCCAGGGTGCCCCTGCCGAAATGCCGCTGGAACGGGTAGTCGATGCTGTCGACCAGCTTGACTCCCATGGGGTCGTCCAGCACTGTGTCCGAGCGCCGTGCCTCGATCGCTCGGTGGTACAGCGTCCACAGCAGGGTCTCCGGCACACCGCGCAGCCCCGGCACTGTTTTCGACCCTTGTGCCATCACTGCCGGATCGGCTCTTCTGCGCCGGTCTCATCGGGCCTGCCCAGGTCCGCCGTGCTGGTCTGTTCCACCGTGCTGGTCTGTTCCACGGCATCCGCTCGGGGGCGCCTGAGCGGATGCCGGGTGGGCGGGGGGAGCTCCGCAAGAGAGGCGGCGATGCCGGCCAGCACCCACTCCAGGCCCTCGTCGAACCTTTGCTGTGCTTCGCCGTGGTCGGTCAGCAGCGGGAGATCCGGACCGAGGTCGGCGATACGGGGGAAGTCGCCGGTGTCGACGAGGGTGCGGAGGTAGCCCTGCATCAACTGCTGCTGCTCGGCGGCGCTCCTGCCCTCCCGCCGCGGCATGACCTGTTCCATGAGCTCGGTGACGATGTGGCCGACCGTGTAGGTGTCGACGGCCCTGAGGATGCAGATCTTGCGGCGCCGGTCGATGTCGAGACCGGCGAGGGCGGTGAGGGACTGCTCCATGTGACGCATGGCGTTGGGGCCCAGGCGCGGCCAGGAACCCCTGGCTTTCATGATCCATGGGTGTCGCAGGGCGACAGCGCGCGTTCGCTGGGCGATGGTCCACAGCGCCTCCCGCCAGTCCGCGGACAACGGGTCTGGGACGATGATGTCGGCGATGGCCTCGTCGGTCATCAGCTCGAAGAGGTCGTCCTTGCGCTGGATGTGCGAGTAGAGGCTCATCGGACGGGTGTTGAGTGCCGCCGCGACCCGCCGGATGGAGACCGCGTCCAGCCCTTCGGCGTCGGCCAGTGTGATCGCTGCGTCGACAATCGCCTCTCGGGTGAGCCCCGGCCTCTTCTCCTTGGCCAGACGGGTCCACAACAGGCCGTCCGACGGCCGCCGGACGGCCTGCGAGGAGGCGTCGGGCACCCGGATCGCGGCATGGCGGTCGCAGGGCACAGAACGAGAGTATCGCCGGATCGGATCCGGCGATACTGCGTACGACGGATCGATACGCTGCCACGGTAAATGTACACCGTACAGGTTTCCGATACGGTGTATCGTCAACCGCGGTCGCGTATCCGTCCGCCTACGTCGTGCCTGGACGTTCCAACATCGGCTGTTCCCGGAGGCTCGTGATGGCAGAAACCCCGACGTCCACCGCATCCGGACGGCCAAAGGAAGCAAAGGAAAAGGAAACCGACCGGCTCGATCCGGCACTGATCCGCCTCGCCGGGATCATCCTGGTCGGCGCGATGGTCGTGCAGCTGGACACCACGATCGTCGCCGTCGCCATCAACACGCTGGGCCGCTCGTTCGGTGTCGGAATCTCGACGATCCAGTGGGTCAGCACCGGGTACATGCTCGCCCTGGCTATGGTGATCCCGCTGACCGGCTGGTCGGTGGAGCGGTTCGGTGGCAAGCGGATGTGGATGTTGTCGCTGGCGCTGTTCCTCGTCGGCTCGGCGCTGTGCGGCGCGGCCTGGTCGGCCGGCAGCCTGATCGCCTTCCGGGTCCTGCAGGGCATCGGCGGCGGCATGCTTCTGCCGCTGATGCAGACCATTCTCGCTCAGGCTGCCGGTCCGCAGCGACTGGGGCGGCTGATGGCCACGGTCGCTGTGCCAGCCCTGGTGACGCCTATCCTGGGACCGGTCATAGGCGGCGTGATCGTCGACAACCTGAGCTGGCGCTGGATCTTCCTCGTCAACATCCCGGTCTGCCTCGTCGCCCTGCTGCTGGCCTGGCGGGGGATGCCCGACGTACGGACCCCGGGCCGGCACCCGCTGGACGTTCGCGGGCTCGTGCTGCTCTCCCCCGCGCTGGCGGCGGTCGTCTACGGCTTCTCGGAGGCCGGCAGCCGGGGCAACTTCGTGGACGCGAACGTCATCGTCCCACTGGTCGCCGGTGCGGTTCTGCTGGTCCTGTTCACCGTGCACTCCCTGCGGGTCGCCGTCGAACCGATCATCGACCTACGGATGTTCCGGAGCCGGGCCTTCACCGGTTCGGCTGCGATGATGTTTCTCTTCGGGGTCTCGTTGTTCGGCGCGATGCTGCTGCTTCCGTTGTACGAGCAGCAGGTCCGTGGACGCAGTGCAGCCGATGCCGGGCTGCTGCTTGCTCCGCAAGGGCTCGGGATGATGATCACTATGGTCGTGGTCGGCAAACTCACGGACCGGGGCAGCACCCGGCTGCTCGTCCTCATCGGCCTGCTGCTGAGCGTGCTGGGTACCGTCGCCTACACCCAGGTCGGCACCGACACCAGCGAGTGGCTGCTCGGCTTGTCGCTGGCCGTCCGTGGCGCCGGACTGGCGGCAGCCCTGATACCTGTCATGACGGCGGTCTACCAGGGCCTGCGCCGGGACGAGATTCCCCGCGCCACCTCGGCGGTGCGGATCTTCCAGCAGGTCGGCGGCTCCTTGGGCACTGCCGTGCTCGCGGTGGTCCTGTCCCACGGGATCGCTGACCGGGGCGGCGCCGGTCGGGTGGATGCGGCCGGGCTGGCGGACGCCTTCGGGAACACGTTCTGGTGGACGCTGGCGTTCACCGCCGTCGCGGTACCGTTCGCCTTCCTGGTGCCCGGCCGAAAGACGGCCGCCCCCGCGCAGGCGACCCTTCCCGTGCAGGCGCTTGACCCGGCCCAGGCGACCGGCCCGGCGCAGCCGGTCGGTTCAGGCAGAAGTGATCTTCCGTCCGGCGACGTGCGGACGGCGGCCACACCGTCCCCGGGCCTGAGCGAAGGTTGAGTGGGGCCTGAACGAGGGCCTGAGCAAAGGCCGAGCGGGGTGGCCCATACCGCGCGGTATTGGCCACCCGGTTCCGGCTGGCTCCGGCCCCAGAGGAACAGGAGCCAACCGGATCACGGGATCAGCGTCGGATCCGGCTCACCCACGCAATCCCTGTATCCGATTCACCCACGAAATCCTTGGAAGTAGCGCAGGGCGCGCTGCCAGCCGGCGCGGGCGATGCCGCGGCCGGCGTCCTGGCCGAGACTGTTGTCGTAGGACCAGTGCACGCCACCGTAGATCCGGGAGAGCCCGTCCTGTTTGGCGGCGGCGGTGAAGGTCGGCCAGTTCAGGCGGATGTCGGTTGCCGGCGTGATACCGGGCTCGATCAGCGAGCTACCCTTTTTGATCACTGCGGAGTCGCCGAAGCGGTCATTACCGGTGAAAAGCTTGAGGGATTCGGCGCCGGCACCGGCAAAGGTGGCGTGCCCGGACACCGTGGCGGCAAACGGTGGAGTGGACAGATAGGGCTGCCACGTCGATCCGTCCACGATCTGGGTGCCCAGGCCCGGACCGGCCCACGCCCGGATCTGCTGACCGAACCTGTCGTAGCGGATCAAGGTGATGGGGCGGGCGTTGTCGTTGGTGCGTTTGGCGTTCCATGCGATGATCCCGGCGTCCGCCTGGGAGATGTTCAGCGCGAAGAACATCTTCACATCGTCGTCGAGCGTGTGTCGGTCACGCGTTGAGACATACTGCGCCTGACTCTGGATGTGGCCAGGGGGGGTCTGGTCGTGGTCCAGCCAGTACTCGGCGATCACCTTACGCTTGTCGGTGAGGTTCGCGCTGTAGTCAAGGAGCAGGTTGATGTCGGCCGTCGAGGGGTACGTCGGTGGCGGCGGTGGTAGGTACGGGTTTACGGAGTCGACCCCGAACGGTGTGACCGCACCGAATTGCGGTGTGTAGAACTGCTGGGTCTGTCCGTTCACAACCAGCGGGGTCCACCGGTTCGGGTCCACGATCGTGGTCGGGTCGAAGTTGTCGATCTGTTGTGGCGGGTTGACCGGCTGGTAACCGGTGGTGTCGGAGTACGCAGGGTTTCCGAGCTGGTTGGACCCGTCGTTGTGCCGGAACGACAGAACCGCGCCACAGGCGGCGGTCCCCACCCCGGCGGGTGTGGTTGGGTCGGTGATGCTTGTGGGCAGGCTGTAGCCCTGTCCCACCAGGATCTGGTCGAAGGTCGCCTTCTGGTCGGGGAAGAGGTCCACCAGCGCCCGGTAGGAGGCGTAGCTGACTGCCTCGGACCTGTTGGCGATGGTGCGCTCCCTGACCGGGCGCCGAAGGCTGCCGTCGAACTGCGGTCCGACCGCCTTCTTGTCGTAGGCCGCCCAGGCGTCGTATCCGCAGGTGCTCTGGATCGCCAGTACACGGGCGCCGACCGCCGGAGGAAAGCCGGCCGCGGGATATGTTGAGAGGGAGGCCGTTTCGATCGCCGAGACGGCGGCGTTGTTCCAGATGAGAGCGGCGTTGGTTGACGGCGGCCTGGACGTAATCTTGGTTGCCAGGTCGGTACCGGTCGCCTGAGCCGCGGGCATGGCCACCGCGGCCACGCCTACTGTGGCCATGCCTACTGTGGCCAAGGCGGCGACGATGGCAGCAGGCCGTCGCCGGTTACGCGGCATCCCTGTCGATACCGTGGATTTTCTTGTCATGATCATTCTTTCGTAACGGTCGGTATTCCGGCTCCTTTGGAGATGACACCGGATTAGCCGCAGTCGAATGCGAACAGCCGAAGGTTAAGAATATGATCATGGGGCCGTGTGGCGAATACGTTACGACGGATGCGAGTGTGTCAACCTCGTTTGGATTGGTTCCAGAGTGTTTCCCGCAGGTATTTCCTGTAGATCTCGAGGTATTTCTCGCAGATCGTGGTTGATGCGGGCTGACGAGCCCGTCCGACGCCGTCCGTCTGGATGACGGCTGACCCGCTCGGGGGCGAGCGGGTCAGCGCAGGCGCAGCGCGGCGGAGCTCGTGACCACCTTCTCCCACTCCTCCGCGTCGGTCGGCGGGGTGGCCAGCGGCCGTGGGCCGTCGGGGCGCAACCCGTCGAGGACCAGGTCCAGATGGCGGTGCCACACCGTCGGCGCGACGCGGTCGGTCGCGTCGATCAGGCTGGTCAGCGTCCACAACAGGACGGAGACGTCCCGGTAGGTGACGTCCGGGCGCAGCCGGCCGGCCTTGCGGGCGGCGTCCAGTAGGCCGTCCACCACCCGGGCGATCTCATCCCGCAACGGCCGGCCGAGTGTGGAGTCCCAGAGCCGGCCGCTGCCCATCCTCTCGCTGGCGTGCCGCTCGGCGAACGTCCGCACGAACGTCTCCAGGCGTTCGCCGGGTTCCCGGTGCTCGCCGGCGGCCCTGGCCAGGTTCAGGATGCGTTCGAGGCAGGGCAGGGCGATCGCGTCCAGCAACGCGCCCTTGGTCGGAAAGCGGCGGTAGACGGTGCCGATACCGACTCCGGCGCGGCTGGCGATCTCCTCCATGGTGAAGGCGGGACCGCGCTCGCCATACACCTCGGACGCCGCGGACAGCACCCGTTCCCGGTTCCGCGCGGCGTCGCAGCGCAGCCGTTCCGGCCCTGCGGTATCCGGCGCGGGACCGGACAAGGTTTCCGCGGTCATGCCCATGACGACACGGTAGTAGGGTCCCGGGGTGAAAGCAGCGTTACCGGGACTCCGCCGTTACCGTGGCTCCGCCGCGAGGCTCGGGCAGCGCCACGGTCCCGGTAGCCGGTGCGCCAGCGAGCTGCCGGCGCACCGGTACGATCGCGGCTGCCACTCCAGCGGTGATCATGGACGTGGCCAGTACCGCGAAGCTCACGCTGTAGCCGTGCTCGCTGGGGAGTCCGCTCGCCAGGGCTCCGGAGGCGAGGATGCTGGCGATGATCTGGCTCCCGATCGATCCGCCGATGGTGCGGATGTTCGCGTTCATCCCGGTCGCGGCCCCGGTCTGGGCGGACGGGACGGCCTCGATGATCAGATTGGACATGGACGAGAACGCAAGCCCTATACCGAGGCCCTGGATGGTCGTGGCGAGGAAGAACTCCCAGGGTTCGTGGTGCGCGACCGACAGCATCAGGAACGGGACCGCGGCCAGCAGGGAACCCACGACCAGCGGAAGCTTGGACCCGAGCCGGGCGGCGATCCGGCCGATCAGGGAACCCGCAAGGATCATTGTTATGGTACTGGGCAGCAGGTAAAGCCCGGAGACGGTGACCGAGGCGTCGAAGCCGTAGCCGGCCTCCGGCGGCGCCTGCAGGAACGGCGGGATGACGACGAAGGTCGAGAACATTCCGACGCCGAGCAGCAGAGACGCCACGTTGGTCCACCACACGGCCGGGATGCGCATCATCGTCATGTCGATGAGTGGTACGGCGGACCGATTCTCCACCTGTATCCACAGCACCAGCAGCAGCGCGGCCGCGACGAACAGGCCCAGCGTGCCGCTGGCTGTCCACCCCCAGGCAGCGCCCCGGTTCAGTCCGAGCAGCAACGCGACCAGCCAGCCGGACAGCAGCGCCGCGGCCGGGAGGTTGACCCGTCCCGGGCTGCGCACCGGGGACTCCGGGATGAACAGCGCCGTTGTCAGCGTGGCGAGCGCCGAGATGACGAGCGGGATCCAGAACAGCCAGTGCCACGACAGATGGTCGACCACCGGCCCGGCGATCACCATGCCGAGCGCGCTGCCGATGCCGAGCATGCCGGACATCAGTCCGATGGCACCGGGTACCCGCCTGGCCGGGAACTCGTCGCGGATGATGCCGAAGGACAGCGGGAACATCCCGCCTCCCATCCCCTGGATCACCCGTGCGACGATGAGCAGCCCGACCGAGTTCGACAGCCCGGCCAGCAGCGATCCGGCGGTCAGCGCGGCATAGACGGCGACGAGCATCTTCTTCTTGCCGAACATGTCGCCGAGGCGGCCCAGGATGGGTGTCGCGACCGAGGCGGACAGCAGGTAGGCGGTGAGCACCCAGGTCACCGTCGCCTGGGAGGTGTGCAGATCCTCCTGGATGGTCGGTAGGGCCGGCAGCACCATCGACTGCAACAGCGTGTAGGCGCTGGCACCGAGTGTGAGCGCGGCAAAGGCGATGGTGACCTGCCGGTCGCCGTGTTCTGCGGACATTGGTCTCCGTCCCGGACAAGCGGAATTGCCCTCCGGATGGTAACAGTGAAACGGAGTTTCCTTCCGCTTAATCGCCCGGCTGCCCGGGGCCGATCCGGATGCCGGCGCGCGAAGCGGTCCGCATCGTGCTGAAGGTTCCCCACGTCCCGGCCGGTATGCCGGCTCCGGATCGGTCATGATCGGTCGTGGTCAATCACTTTCGGTCAGAGAGCGCTGTTTCCTCCGTCAGCGCGGCGGCGAGCAGGAAGCGCAGCGTCGCGCGCTCCTGTGTGCTCAGGGTGTCGAGAATCCTGTCCTCGACAGCGTCCATCCCGCGCTCGGCAGCCGCGAGGGCGCTGCTCCCGGCGTGCGTGCGATAGACGAGGTGGCGCCGGCGGTCGGTCGGATCGCGCCGGCGTTCCGCCCATCCCGCGCGTTCGATCTCGTTGAGGAGCAGCACGAGGTTGTTCGCGTCCAGACACAGGACGTCGCCAAGCTGCCGCTGGGGGACACCGGCGTTCTCACTCAGGTGGTTCAGGACCACGAACTGCTTGAGCGTCATGCCGAGCACGCCGTCGGTGGCCTCCCGGTACACGCGCCGGGCGAGGCGGGTCAACAGGACGATCGACCCCGGAGTGGTTGCGGTGACGCTCATGATGCAAAGGATCTTATCATCCCAGTGTCAATGTTGATTCTTAGATAATCAACGATATAGTGATGATCCCATGAGCGACATTATCGTTCCGGCCCCGGCCGCACGCTCGCACTCGCACTCGCACTCGCACTCGCGGCGACGATGGATCGGTCTCCTCGTGGTCCTCACGGCACAAATGATGATCATTCTTGACTCCAGTGTGGTGAACGTCGCACTGCCCGCCATCCAGCACGACCTGCACTTCAGTCAGGCTGATCTCACCTGGGTCGTCAACGCCTACATGATCAGCTACGGCAGCTTCCTCCTCGTCGCCGGCAGGCTCGGCGACCTCGTCGGCCGTAAGAAGATCTTCCTTGCCGGCATCGCGGTGTTCAGCGTCGCCTCGGTTGCCTGCGGGCTCGCCGAGGACCAGGCGGTCCTCGTCGCCGCCCGCTTCACGCAGGGACTGGGCGGAGCGCTCGCGTCGGCGACCGTCCTCGCGTTCATCGTCACCGACTTCCCGCAACCGCTCGAGCGCGCCCGGGCGATGAGCATCTATCTGCTCGTCACCGTCGGGGGCGGTTCACTCGGCCTGCTGCTCGGCGGCGTTCTTACGCAGACCTTGGGATGGCACTGGATCTTCGTCATCAACATCCCGATCGGCGCGCTTGCGTTGCTGGCCGCGGTCGGGCTCATCTCCGAACACCCCGGCAGCGGCCTGCGTCAGGGGGCCGACCTGCCGGGCGCAGTCCTGGTCACCGCCGCGGCGCTGGTCGGCATCAACGCCATCGTGCGGGCGTCCGAGCACGGCTGGCTCTCGGGGTACACACTCGGCCTCGGCGCCGTCTCGGTCGTGCTCCTCGGTGCGTTCGGTGTCCGTGAATCGCGCACGCCGAACCCACTTGTTCCGCCGCGGATCCTGCGGCTGCGCAGCCTCATCGGCTCGAGTGCCGTACGCGCGGTCGTGGCCGCCGGCATGTATGGGGTGTTCTTCTTCGGCTCGCTGTACCTGGAACAGGTCCTCGGGTACGACGCGATCCGCACCGGGTTGGCGTTCCTGCCGCAAACCCTCGCGGTGGCCGCACTCTCCTTCGGGATCACTTCCCGGCTCGTGTCCAGTTTCGGTCCCAGGCGGGTCCTTGTCGCCGGGCTGGCCACCATGATCGTTGGCTTGCTGCTGTTCGCCTGGTCAGGTGATGGCGAGCACGTCCACTACTTTCCAGGGCTCTTCTTCGCCTTCGTCCTGGTCGGGCTGGGGGCCGGCGCGGTTTTCATGCCGCTGCTGACCATGGCTGTGGCCAACGTCGTACCCGCTGATGCCGGCCTGGCGTCCGGGATCGTCAACGTCTCCATGCAGATCTCCGCCGCGGTCGGCCTGGCCGTGCTGGGGACGCTGTCCAGCAACCGGACAGCCAGCCTCCTGGCGGAAGGCCGCACCCCACTCGACGCTCTCGCCGGCGGCTGCCGTCTCGGGTTGCTCGTAAGCGCAGGATGCGTGGCATTCGGCCTCCTGCTCGCCGTCACCGTACTGCGCGCTCCCCGGACCATGCGGGAAGCCGCAGGCATCCCAACCCAGCCGACCAGCGAACCCGCCCTGCCCGAGCAGCCGATATCCGCACCATGACGTTCAGATCGAAATCAGTCTTAATGTCGGCCATCAGAAGATCCCGGGCACGCAGGAACTTCTCACGCTGAGCGGGGTGAGCTTACGGTAACCACGAGAAAAGGCTTCTTCCGTCTCATATGTGGGCACGGCGGGCAGAATATCGTGATCTTCCGGTGGTTTACGCCGAGTGGGGCAGGTCCTCGTCTGCGGTGATCCCGCGCAGGTAGGCGTCGAGTTCCTCGGTTGAGCCGAAGAACATGGTTCGGCCGGCGGAGACAGCCTCGTCCGCCTCCGCGATCGCCTGTTCGGTCTCAGGATCAGCGTCGATGAGCTCAACGTTTGCGAGCGCGGGCGGCAGCACCAAGTCGTTCATAGCCATCGCACTCCCTCGGATCCGTCAGCGTCTTTCGTCATCGTCCGTCATCTGTCAGGACCGTATCCCGTGGGGTCCGACACCCACCTGCTCTTCCGCGATCGCATGACGCCGTAGTCCTTCCGTTCGGGAGGGCAGGGCTGCTGCGTCAGGACGGGCCGTGTACCGGACCGGGATCCCAGGGCGGTAGCGGCGGAGGCTTCGCATCCGGACCGTGGCCTTCAGCCCAGACAGTGCGGCAATTCGGGCAGTCGCGACCTGGTCGCGGACCCTTGAGTGGATCTCCAGGGGAGAGGCGGCGGCGTCGGCGCCCCCGGTGCTCGGAACAGCGGAGTACCAGAAGCGGTGCGAGTACAGGCTCACTCATCTGATCGGTAGCTTTCCGGTGCCGCCACACGCGGAGCAGTCGAGCTCCTGTGTGCCAGAGAAGACACCGTCCTCATCTACCTCGCCTCGCTCCTTGAGTTCTTTGCCGGTGCCGCCGCACCGGCCGCAGTCCTTCCAGCCGGGGTTACCGCGGCTGTTGTCCTCTTTTTGCTTCTGCCCCTTGTCCTTATGATCACGATTCCGGCCGCTACTCCATCTCATGCTGCATCTTCCAACGATCGCATAATTGTGACTGCTGCACTACGCACAGACCACGGTGTAATTCGATGTGTTGCCGCGGACGTACGCCATGCCCTCACCGCGGTGGAGGGTGCGGCGTTGGCTGTTGGCACGGGCGTCGGGCTCGGAGGTGTACGCGGGGGAGGATCAGGTGCGGGTGTGGCGGCTGGCTGCGAACAGGAGCAGCGCGGCAGCCTGTATGCCGGCTGTCACGGTGATCAGGGCGGGGATCGAGGCGTCGTAGAGAGCGCCTGCCAGCCCGCCACCGGCGGCGGTGGCGGCGCCGACCACGCCTGCGAAAATGCCGTAGGCGCTGGCCCGCCGACCGGGTGGGACAAGATCGGCGACGGTGGCGCGCAGGGTGGACTCCTGCACGCCTGTCGCCGCTCCCCAGACCAGGGCGCCGGCGACGACCAGGGCGAGGGTGTTGGTGAACGCCAGTGCTGGCACGGTGGCGGCAAGCAGCGGCAGCACGGCGAGCACCCGGGGGCCGAGCCGGTCGTAGGCCCAGCCGGTCGCGAGTGCGGCGAGGGCGTCGACACCCATGGCAGCGGAGTACAGGACAGGAACGGTGGTAGCCGACAGCAGCCCCCGGGTGACGGCGTGGAAGGACAGGACACCGAAGGTAGCGAACCCGGTGGTGGTGGCAGCGGTGAAACCCGCGTACACCCAGAACGCGCGGGGCAGCCGCGTCCGGGGCGCCGCCGTGCCGGGCACAGCATGGGACGCCGTCATGCCGGGCACGGCGCGGGGTGCGGGGACGGCGGGGGCTCCGTGACCGGCGGAGGATTCGCGGCCGGCGGGAGATTCGTATCGGGTGGGTGTTTCGTAGCCGGCCGGGTCCGGTACCCGCGTCCGAAGCCAGAGCAGGACGGCCAGCGCGACCAGCCCGGGGACTGCCAGGACGCCGAGCGCCGGGCCGTAGCCGCTGCCTGCGGCGAGCATGGCCGCGACGAGCAGCGGCCCGGCGAGCGCGCCGAGCTGGTCCATTGCCTCGTGTACGGCGAACCCGCGTCCGCGGCCGGTGATGGCGGTCGCGTGGGAGAGCAGGGTGTCCTTCGCCGGGCTGCGGACGGCCTTGCCGATCCGTTCGGCGATCACCAGTGTGCAGGCGGCCCACAGGACGCCGGCCAGGCCGAGGAGGGGCACGGCGGCGACGGTCAGCGCATAGCCGGCGATCGTCCACGCCCAGAACCGGCCGGTGCGTTCCGCCAGAGGCCCGGAGAGCAGCCGGGGCAGCAGCGCGGCAGCCTCACCCACGCCGGTCACCACGCCGACCACTGCAGCCGACGCGCCGAGAGAGGCCAGCAGTGGCCCGGTGACCGACCGGGCACCTTCATAGACGAAGTCCGCCAGCAGGCTGACCACGCCGAAGAGCAGCACGAACCGCCACGGCCGCAGCCGGCCCGCCGCGGTGGGCTTCGCCGCCGTACCCGGCCCCGGCGCGCTCACCCCCACACCGCCTGCGCCACGGCCGTCCCGAGGACGGCAGCGCCGAAGGCCACGAGGACACTCCCGGCGACGTTCACGGCGGCCAGCAGCCGGGCGCCGTCCTGCGCCAGGCGCAGTGTCTCGTAGGAGAAGGTCGAATAGGTGCTCAACGCCCCGCACAGCCCGGTGCCGACCAGCAACCCTGCCCGGGTGGGCGCGGCACCGGCCAGCACCGCCCCGGTGACCAGGCCGAGGACACCGCTGGCGACCACGTTCACGGTGAACGTGCCCAAGGGAAACAGCATGTCGTGGCGGGCCTGCACCGCCCGGTCGGTCAGGTAGCGCACCGGGGCGCCGACCATCGCCCCCAGGATCACCAGCAGCCAGTTCACCGGGCTGCTGTCCGGCCGGTGTAGCGGATGACCTCGACCTCGTCGATGATCACCAGGCCTTCGGAGACGAGCTCGTCCAGCTGCGGCAGAAACGCGCGTACCCGCGGCTCGTCATCGACGATGACCACCGCCACCGGCAGGTCCTGGCTCATCGACAGCAGCCGCGTGGTGTGCACGATCGACGAGGCGCCGAACCCCTCCAGCCCGCGGAACACGCTCGCGCCGGCCAGTCCGGCGGCATGGGCACGATGCACGATCTCGGTTGCCAGCGGACGGTGATGCCACATGTCGCCTTCTCCCACGAGCACCGTCAACCGCAGCGCCCGACCCGTCAGCCTCATCGCTCCCACCTCGCCTTCAGTGACGCTCCCACCTCGCCTTCAGTGACGCTCCCACCTCGCCTTCAGTGACGCTCCCACCTCGCCTTCAGTGACGCTCCCACCTCGCCTTCAGCGATGCCCCGCCTGGCCGTCAGCGACCGTTCCACCGTTCCACCAGCGATCGTCCCGCCGTGTCTGTTACCCACACCGCACTCAGCGCCAGCGCCGTGGTCAGCGCCAGGTAGGCCAACGCCATCCCGGCCCGCCTGCCGTCGACGAGCCGTCCGGCGTCGACCGCGTAGGTGGAGAAGGTCGTGTACCCACCGAGCACGCCGGTGCCGAGGAAGGGCCGTACCAGCGGATGCACCGCACGCACTTCGGTGATCATCACCATGAGCAGCCCGATGGCGGCGCATCCTGTCGTGTTCACCAGCAACGTCGTCCACGGGAAGGCATCCGCCGGGGTCGGCCAGAGCAGCGACGCGCCGTACCGGGCGCATGCCCCCATCGCCCCGCCGGCCGCGATCACTGCCAGCAGCGGAACCGGCCCGCGGCGCAGCTCCGGGCGCTGTGCCGGAATATGCAGATCTACATCGGAATCGGTGGGTTTGACGACCGCCTGCGACCGGGTGCCGTCCATGCGTACCTCCCTGGCTGGATAGCCTCCTATATAGCCGGGTGTCACCAATGCAGACGCCACTACGCTTGTCGCCCCCGGACCCGCCGGAATCGGAGCATGCCCTGTGTGGACGTACGATGACGCCCGACTGTCACGAGCGTTGCGCCTGGTGGTCATTGTCGTGCTGTGGGCTGCTGTGGTTGCGGCCTGTGGCGAGGAAACCGGGTCGTCCGGACCGGCCTCGACGCCGACGAGGGCTTCGGGATCGCCGGGAGGCTCTCCGGCGTCGCCGTCGGTGTCCGCCGGGGGGAGCGGTGGGGCCCAGCCGGTGAACGTGTACGCCTTTGACGGGGCGAACCAGCTCAGCCCGGCCGTCCGCGGCGCGAAGGAGCTGGTCTATGTCCCGAACAGCGACAGCAACACCGTGGACGTGATCGATCCGGCGACCTTCAAGGTGATCGACCATTTTGTGACCGGTCGCAATCCTCAGCATGTTGTCCCGGCGTGGGATCTGTCGACGCTGTACGTGACCAACAACGCGGGTAACAGTCTCACCCCGCTCGATCCGACCACCGGAAAGATCAAAGGACCGAACATCCCCGTCGCCGACCCGTACAACATGTATTTCACCCCGGACGGGAAGTACGCGATCGTCGTCGCCGAGGAACTCCAGCGGCTGGACTTCTACGACCCGCACACCTGGCAGCTGCGCACGC
>NZ_CAAAFR010000195.1:0-10429 GCF_900634745.1 Protofrankia symbiont of Coriaria ruscifolia | reverse complement strand
ACTTTGCGCAACCTTCCCGCAGCCCTGCTCCCAACCCCTCCCAAGATACCCTATAAGAGATATACCGCCTGTCTCATCTCATCTTGGCAGGTAGGGGACGCGACGCCGGGCCTGGAGACCCACTGACGCACCCTTCTGTTCGTACGTCACCAACTGGCGAGCAAGGTCGGCAAGGGACCCCACCGCGGGGGACGGCCGGTCACGCCGGACCTGAATCATGGCGACCGCCAGATCACTTCTCGGCAGGTTCGCCGGGGTGGCCAGGCCGCTGTCGGGAGTCTCTCTGGCCAACGCCACGGCCGGGAGCATGGCGATACCCAGGCCTGATCGCACGGCCTCCCGCGTGCTCTCGACCGACCCCGTTTCAATGATCTCGCAGTCAATATCCCGAGAAGCTCGGAAGAAGTCCGGAAGAATTCGCTGCGACGGGCAGTTCCGATCCGCGACGAGGATACGAAGGGTCCGGCTCGACCCGGCTGGCTTCACCTCGGTACCGGCATGCTGGGAGTTCCTGGTCCCGACGACCGGAACGAACCTGATCGGAAGCAGCCTGGCGGAGACGATCCCGGTGTCCTTCGACCTCGTGACCTCGTCGGCGTTCGGCAGTACGACCAGGCCCGCGTCGACATCGCCGGAGGCCACGGCCGAGCGCAGTTCGGCCGACGACAGCGTCCGCGGCGAGATCTGCAGCCGCGGGTGGCGCTGCAGACCCATGCGCACGAGCGCCCCGACGTGATAGTCGGCGAGGACACTGACCGTGCCGAGCTGCATCCGTCCCAGGACGTTGCCATCCGCCCGGGACATCCCACTCATCTCCTCGGCCATCTCGTCCACGATGGCCAGGATGCGGTCGACGTATCCCTGAAAGGCGCGGCCTGCGCTGGTCAGCTCCACACCGTGCGGGAGCCGCTCGAAGAGTTCCACCCCGAGCTTGGTCTCGAGTGAACGGATATGTGCTGTCACGGTCGACTGTGAGTATCCGAGGTTGCGCGCACTTCTCGTGAGGCTGTGGGTGCCGGCGACGTGCCGAAAGGTCTTCAGCTGGTAGGTCGCGAGGTCCACGCTCACGACTCCACTCTTGTCGTGGCCGATGTCGCGGGGCTTGGCTCCGGCGGCAACCTGGTGCCGCCGGCGGGCGGCATCATCGGATATGAACCCCGGTCGGGTCGGCAATCCTTTCCGGAATAACGGAGCTCCCTGTCGGTCATCGCCGTGCCGATCGCTGTCCTGACTCGAGGACCGGCTTTCTTTTCCGTGGACCCATGGCGTCACTCCCCCGGATCACCTACGGTCTGCAACATCCCGGGTCGCATGCTGGCACGATCAGGTAACAGAAACAAGGTCCCTGTACCATTACCGACATGGCGGAGGTTGAGGACGGGTTCGAACGTGGCGGTGCGCCGCTGCTGGGTGAACCATTGGCCGTCGAGTTGGCGAACACGCGTTACGCCGTTCGCGGAGATCCATGCGACGGGCTTCTCTTCCCGTCGCACCTGGCCGGTTGGCTACAGGACAGCCGGCACCGCTTTACCGTCCAGCTGACGCCTGACGTGGTGCGGGCCGTTGGCACCGGGGACCTTCAGGACGCCAGAGGGCTACGTGATCTCAGCCATCGGCTCCTGTCGGCCACGATCGAGGGCCGCGTACCCGATTCCGATGATGTCCGCCAGCTCAACAGGTGGAGCCGTGCTATTTACTTCTGGCCGGTACTGACGTGGCAGGGCGAGTTGCCACACAGCCGCACCTGTCATGATGACGATGTGATCCTCGCCGCCCTAACGGAGATCGCCCACAATCTGATCGAGCTGCTCGGCGGCCCTTCCCGGGCGCAGTTGCGAGCCTGCCATGCGCCGGGCTGTGTCCTGTTCTTCGTCAAGGACCATCCGCGGCGGGAGTGGTGCTCAGCGGCCTGCGGGAACCGCGCGCGGGTCGCCCGCTTCCATCACCGGCATTCGGCCGGCGAATAAAGGTGCTCCTAGGCCTGCACTGACATGGCGTGCCAAAGGTACGCGACAGGTGCTCAAGAGGAACGCGGAGAGGTTTCACAAAAGGTGTATGAAGGTGAGACTGCCCGACGAGGCTTGGGAAGTACGGAGAGGTGCGGCGGCCGAGCGTCCGTGCGAGCGACTTGGCGCGGCGGGCGGGAGCTGGTGGCGGCGGGCCCAGATGTGTCGGGTGGGCGGACGGACCCGTCGGCGGATGGAGGTCCGGGAGGGCTGCCACGGGGTCTACGAGCATCGGGAGATCCTCGCCCGGACGTCATTTCCGCCTAGGACGGGGGCGGCCGGCCGGTGTCCCTCCACGGGCCGGCGCGCTGACGGAGAGACCCACGGAATTGCTCGGCGGCGAAGGCCGGCCCGCTCGCGTTCGCCGCCCATTCCCGCGCGATCTGGTGGTGGACCCGGTCCTCGGACACTCGAACCCTCGAAGGTGGCGAACAGGGATATCCGCCGTCGCACCGACCCCACCGGAATCCGCCCCGGCCGCGGCGTACCAGCCTACGGCCGTTTCGATGCCGTTTCCATCGAACAGCACGGCAAGTGGATCGAAACCACTCGCCATATCGGCCGGGAAATCCCCCATGACCCCGCCGAAGAAACCTGACCTACGCGCACCCGGACCGGCGCCACGCCGGAAACCCCGCCGCATGGCCTGGGCGTGGATCCCGCGGACTCCGTACACCACCCGCCGGATGTGCCCCGAAGCGATCCGGACATCCGGGACGCATCGGCTCCCCGTTGACCGCGTCCGCGCTCGTCCAGGTCGAGACGCACAACCGTGGATGTTAGTGCGATCGCTCGGGTCCGTCCGACGTGTGGTGCGACGCATGGTCCCATCTCGACGCCACGGAGTACCTCGACAGCCGGATTACGGTTTGTATCACCCGGAAACACCAATCCACTCACGTTCTCTCCTCCCTGAGGGCTGGACGGGCTCCTGACGGTCAGAAGAATACCCTGGATTGTTTATGACAAGAATCCACTCCAACCATTAGTTTCATCAACGTTCACTCTGTCGGTGGGATGGCCAGCCGTCGAGATCGGAGGGCTTCCTGGTGCCGAAGCGGTCGTGCTGGCCCGAGTGCGAGGGGTCACCACCAATAGCTCGGATACGTCCCTTTTCGGGCGACACGTGCGCCGACGATCCCGACCACGATCATCAGCGCCGTCGCGAGCACCAGTAGGAGCAGGAACCGCACGGCGTCGGGCGCCTGCATGGTCACCAGAACCGCGGTCGCGGCCGCCGGCGAGTGGGACATCCTCAGCAGCAGCATCACCCCCACGGCGAGGCCGCCGGCCACGGCTCCCGCCCAGGCGGAGTGCCCGGCCAGAGCACCGACGGCGACGCCGACGAGTGCCGAGGCGAACTGCCCGCCGACGACGTTCCTCGGCTGCGCGAGCGGAAGCGCCGGTGCTGCCATGACCAGGGCCGCGCTGGCCGCCAGGGGCGGTATCAGGAGCGTCTGGTCGATCGCGGAACCGACCGCCACCAGGAGGAGGAGCGCGCTCACGGAGGTGGCGGTGGCGAGCAGGATCGGCCACGGCCGCGGAGCCGGCGGGGCGCCGCTGCGCCACCAGGGGGAACGTGCCGTGCTCGGTGGTGCCGTGCCGGGTGATGCCACGGCACCACCGGGTGCCGACGGGGCGTCCACCATGGGGCTTCCAGCAGGCCTACTCATGGTTCATCTCCATGATTGTCATTGTCAGCTGAAGATCGACTAACGGCTGAGTCCGGCCGGTTCGGGTTATCTTGATCATTACTGGGCTCACCTATCATACGATGACTGTCTCTGATCACTTCTTGAAGTTCCAGAGCTCTACGGCGGCCAGGGGGCCCTGCCCGTAGCTCCGCTCCTTGTCGACGGTCGGCCCGAGGCGAGGCGGCCTAATGGGAGCATGCGCTTGCAAAGCCCCGCCGCTCTCGCTAACATCTAACGCGTAGTCACCAGTTTATCCGTTAGATCGCTGTCCTCTAAGGAGTGCCATGAGTCGTCTGCCGCTCGTCGATCCCGCCACCGCCACCGGGGCCGCTCGCGACCTGCTGGCCGCCGTGCAGAAGGGCCTCGGAGTCACTCCGAACATGACCAAGGCGATGGCGAACAGCCCGGCGCTGCTCAAGGGCTATCTGGAGCTCTCCGGCGCCCTCGCGGCCGGCGCCCTTCCGGCCGCGACACGCGAGCGGCTCGCGTTGACGGTCGCCGAGGAGAACTCCTGCTCCTACTGCCTGTCCGCGCACACCTACCTGGCGGCGAACGTCGCCAAGCTGGATGACGACGACATCAAGAGTGCGCGGCACGCCGAGTCGGCCGACCCGGCGGTGGACGCGGCACTCAAGCTCGCCGCCACGCTTCTCGAGACACGCGGGAAGCTCAACAACTCGGCCCTTACCGCGGCCCGCGCCGCCGGCCTCACCGATGAGCAGATCGCTGAGGTCGTGGGCCACGTGGCACTCAACGTCCTGACGAACTACTTCAACAACGCTGTCGACGTCGACATCGACTTCCCCGTCGTCACGGCGCACGCCCACGCCAGCTGATCCACCCACCGCTGACAATGCCCGGGAGCAGCACGAACGCTGCTCCCGGGCATTGTCAGCGGTTTGATCCGGCCGTCGATTCGGTCCGGTCGTCGGTTTAATCCGCGGCGATCTGTCTGGACCGCGTCGTCAGGCCACGGCCCCCGCCCCCCCGAGCACAGAGACGATCATGCATGTTTCAGAGCTGTGGAGGTTTCCGGTCAAGTCGATGCGCGGCGAGTCGCTCGACGCGGCCACCCTCACGGAGAACGGAGTCGCCGGCGACCGTGTCGTGCACGTGCGCGGTCGTCGTGGGGTCCTGACCGCCCGGACCCGCCCGCGGCTGCTTTCGCTGAGTGGGACTTCCGATCCGGACGGACAGCCACTCGTCGATGGCAGGCCGTGGGACCACCCGCGCAGCGCCATGGCTATCCGGGACGCGGCGGGGGCGGATGCCCAGGCGGTTCGCTACGACGGACAGGAGCGCTTCGACGTTCTGCCGCTCCTGGTCGCGACCGATGGCGAAGTGCGGGCTTTCGGCCACGACCGACGACGGCTGCGGCCCAACCTTCTCATCGCCGGAGTCCCAGATCTGGCCGAGCGGTCCTGGCCAGGCAGGACGCTGCAGGTCGGCGGCGCGCTGATCGGAATCCACTCGCTGCGACCTCGCTGTGTCATCACGACCTTCGACCCCGATACCGGTGAGCAGGACCTCGACGTCCTGCGGCGCATCAACCGGGAGTTCGACGGCAAGCTGGCCCTCAACTGCTGGGTCGCCCGCGGTGGCGCGGTGAGGATTGGTGACCAGGTGGAGATCCTCGATGTACGGCTGCCTCCGCCGCCGGCCGGCGGTTGGGTCACCGGCGCCCCCTACGACGTTCCAGGGACGATCATCCGGTGAACCGGGCTCTGCCGGGTGAGCACGCCTACCGTGAGCTCGCGGCCCGCGACACGGTCATGGCCGGCCTGATCGACCTGTACGGTACGCCCGACCCGTTCCGGTGGAGCGAGGCACCGGCCGTCGCCGGCGGCGACCCACTCGCAGGTCTGCTCCTGCACATCTGCGGCCAGCAGATCAGTATCCGCGCGGCCCTCGCCGTGTACGGGCGGCTGCTGGGCCTCCTTCGTGGCGGACCCTCCCCGGCCGCGCTGGCCGCCCTCACCATGGAGCAGCTGCGCGAGGTGGGATTCAGCCGCGCGAAGGCGGAAGGTATCCGGGACCTGGCCCGCCGGCTGACCGACGCCAGCCTGTCGCTGGCCGCGCTGGCCACCGCCTCCGACGAACAGGCCGTCACGGCGCTGACCGCCGTCCGTGGTATCGGGCCGTGGACGGCGCAGCTCTACCTGCTGCATCAACTGCACCGGCCGGATGTCCTGCCGGCGGGCGACGTGGGACTGCGCCACGCCGCCGCGCTGGCCTGTCAGCTGCCGCGGGCGCCGTCCGCGAGCGAACTGACCGCGTTGGCCGAGCCGTGGCGACCCCACCGTTCGTACGCGACCGCGCTGCTGTGGACCGTGCTCCGCGCCCACCGGTCTGAGCGAGGGGCGCGGGGCCCCTGCCTGTCAGCATGCGGTGAGCGGGCCCGGGGGCGGCAGTCACGGCCGGCAGCCACAGAAAGAGGGGTTGGGTGTCGACGACACCCAACCCCTCCGGGCGGACAGGGATTGGACTGTTACGGCTGGCGTCCGTTGAAGTAGTCGAGGGCGCGCTGCCAACCGGCCCGGGCGACACTGCGGCCAGCTTCCTGACCGGGACCGTTGTCGTAGGACCAGTGCACGCCGCTGTAGAGCCGGGAGATCCCGTTCTCTTCCGCGGCCGCGGTGAAGGTCGGCCAGCTCAGGCGGATGTCGGTCGCTGGCGTGATGCCGGGCTCGATCAGCGAGCTGCCCCTCGCGATCGTCACCGAGTCGCCGAAGCGGTCACTGCCGGTGAACAGTTTGAGAGATTCGGCGCCGGCGCCGGCAAAGGTGGCGTGACCGGACACCGTGGCGGCGAACGGCGGGGTGAACACGTAGGGCTGCCATGTCGATCCGTCTATGGTCTGGGTGCCGCGACCCGGGCCGCCCCACGCCTGGATCTGCTGGCCGAACTTGTCGTACCGGATCAGGGTGATCGGACGGGCGTTGTCGTTCGCGCGCTTCGCGTTCCACGCGACAATCCCAGCGTCCGCCTGGGAGATGTTCAGCGCGAAGAACATCTTCACGTCGTCATTGAGCCTGTGCAGATCACGTGCCGAGATGAACTGCGCCTGGCGCTGGATGTGTCCGGCCGGGGTCTCGAACCGGTCCAACCAGTACTCGGCGATCACCTTACGCTCGTCCGTGAGGTTCGCGCTGTAGTCGAGAAGCTGATCGATGTCGGCTGTGACGGCGGCCGAGGGGTACGTCGGTGCCGGCGGCGGCAGGTAGGGGTCCACGGAGGCGACCCCGAACGGTGTGACCGTACCGAAGTGCGGGGTGAAGAACTGCTGGGTCTGCCCGTTCTCGACCAGCGGCGTCCACCGGTTCGGGTCGACGATCGTGGACGGGTCGAAGTTGTCGATCTGCTGGGGCGGATTGACCGGCTGGTAACCCGTGGTGTCGGAGTACGGCGGGCTGCCGAGCTGGTTGGACCCGTCGTTGTGCCGGAAGGACAGAACCGCGTCACAGGCTGCGATTCCCACCCCGGCGGGCGTGGTCGGGTCGGTGGTGGTTCCGGGCAGGCTGTAGCCCTGTCCCACCAGGACCTGGTCGAAGGTCGCCTTCTGGTCGGGGAAGAGGTCCACCAGCGCCCGATATGAGGCGTAGCTGACCGCCGCTGCCTTGCTCGCGTCGGTGTGCTCCCTGACCGGGCGCCGCAGACTGCCGTCGAACTGCGGGCCGACCGCCTTCTTGTCGTAGGCCGCCCAGGCGTCGTATCCGCAGGTGCTCTGGATCCCCAACGCGCGGGCACCGGCTGCGGGCGGGAAGATGGTCACCGTCGAGTGGGAGGCCGATTCGATCGCCGCGATGGTGGCGCTGTTCCAGACGAGCGCGGCGTTGGACGTGGCCGGCTTGGCCGCGACGGTGACCGCGAGATCAGTTTCGGTGGCGGCCTGCGCCGCCGGTACGGCCAGGCCCACCGCGGCGAGCGCGGCGACGACGGCAGCGACTCGTCGCCGGTTGCGTGACGCCCTTGTCGGCGCCACAGACGTTCTTGTCATGACCAGCCTTTCGTGACGGTTGGCATACCGCCAGCTGACGGCATATTCGCCGCGAGCCGGATTCGGACGAGCCGCAGGTTAGGAAGACAGCCGTGGCGCGAGTGTGGCGCGTGCGTTACAGCGCCCGGCGCGGGGCTCGGTACGACTGCCCGGCTCCGCGGTGTCATCGCAGGTGGAGCCGTGGATGGGGGTGCCCGGACGGTCGTTGTCCGATCGGCGGACCACGGAAGCGGCATCGGATATCTCGATGAGAGCCGGGGCGGTAAATCGAATTCCAATACCATGGGCTTCCGTTGGGACACCGCGATGATTCGTCCGGACCGGGAGATTGAATGGTGGCGCCTACCGTAATTCTGAGCGGCAGCCGGAAAGACGGTCGGGTCTCCGTTCACGTTCTGGATACGTTCCGGGTGCTGACAGACGACCGGCCAATCGTGGTCGGATCGTCCGGCCGACGGCTCATCGCGCTACTGGCGACGCGGCGGGAACCGGTGACGCGGAAGCAGGCGTCGCGATTTCTGTGGCCGGACCGTGCGGACGCGCGGGCCGCGGCGCGGCTACGCGTGACGCTGTGCCGGGTGCGCAGTGCCTGTCCTGGCCTTCTGTCCGAATCGGACGAGCTCCGGTTCGCCGACGACGTGTGGGTCGACCTGTGGTCGGCGCGCGGTCTGGCGCAACGGCTACTGCACACGTCATGCGTCTGGAATCTGGTGGGACTGCTGCGACAACCACGCTGCGCCGATTCCAGTCTCAGCCTGTTGGGCCATGACCTGTTGCCGGACTGGCCCGAACCCTGGTTGTGCGGCGTCCGCGAACGGTTCCGCCAGCTTCGACTGCATGCACTCGAACGGTTGTCCGCCGCGTTCTGCGCGATCCAGCGACCCCATGAGGCCGCCAGGGTGGTGGGCCTGGCGGTGACGGCCGAGCCGCACCGGGAAAGCGCCCGCCGCGTGTTCGCCCGGGCGTTGTCGTTGGCGATGGGTGACATGCTCATGCGGACGGGTCCCTGCGACGCACGGTCACTCGGCCAGCCGGCGAGCGAGCCCACCGGCGCGCCGAGCGCGATCTGGGCCTGCCCGGGTGACGGGGATCCGCGGTGACGTCCCCGGCCCTGCACCTTGACGACCCGACCGATGCGACGGCCGACCGGTTCGGGGAAGGGATCCCGCGGCTGTACCTGCTCGGTGGATTCCGCCTCGTCGTCGATGGCCGGACGGAGCCGCTGGGGATCGGGTCCCGACGGTTGCTGGCACTGCTCGCGCTCCGAAAGGCGCCCGTGCCTCGGATCACGGCCGCCCAGCTGCTCTGGTCGGACTGCGCGGGCGAGCGGGCCCTGACGGAACTGCGGGGCGCCCTGTACCGGTTGGGTCCATCGCGGGCGGCACTGATCGACGCGGCCCCGCGTGAGCTGCTGCTCTCCGGCTCCATCCGGGTCGATGTGCGCGAGGCCTGGCAGACCTGCACCGCGGTGCTCGGTTCGTCGGCGGACGCGTCCGATCGGGCGCTGCGCGCGGCACTCGCCTGCAACCTCGACGACGACCTGCTACCGGACTGGGACGACGAATGGCTTCGCGTGTTCCAGGATCAGTGGCGGCAGCGGCGTCTGCACGCTCTCGAGGCGCTTTCCGCGAGACTCACGGCGGCCCGGTGGCATGGCGCCGCTGTGGACGCGGCCCTCGCGGCAGTGCACGCCGACCCCTATCGGGTGAGCGCCCACCAGGCGCTGACCCGAGCCTTCACCGCCGAGGGCAACCGGCATGAGGCGCTTCGCCATATCGTGACATACTGGGATGTCCTGTGCAGGGAACTTGGCCTGGATCTCTCGGACGATCCGGTCGCTTCGCTGGGAGCAGCCGATCGCGAAGGTCGGGCATCCGGCGGCGACGGCATTATTCTCTGACATTACTTCCGCCCATGGACCAATGGCGCAGACCTCCCATCGCCGGGTACTCGCCCGGCTCCTCGGAAAGGAGAGATATTCATGCTTCCAGACGACGGTAAATACCGCGGCGCGCTCGCGGACCAGCGTGAGATCGCCGGCTCGGAGCACGTTCGACCGGGTGTTTCCGACTATGCGGACGACCGGGTCTCCGGTATTCCGGACCAACGGCAGCGGCAGGTTTCAACGGGAAAGAACGACGATTCGACGACGAGAAGCGGGGCACTGATCTCCCGCGGTCGGCTGATCACCTCGGTCGCACGCCGGATCACGCTGCTCGCCCCCGTCGCGCTGATGACCGCCCTGGGCGCCGTGTTCATCTGGTTCGGAGCCCTGAAGCTGTTCGGCTACTCGCCGGTGGAGGCTCTCATCGGTGCGACTCTTCCCTGGGCCGACCGTGACCTGGCAGTCGCGCTGCTCGGTGTCCTCGAGGTGGTGCTTGGCCTCGCGTTGCTCGTCAGGCGGATACGGAAGGTCGCGTTGGCGATCATGATCGCGCATCTCGGCGGTACGTTTCTGACGTTCTTCGCGGCCCCGCAGCTCATGGTTCAGCATGGCGACCCGCTGCTGCTGACCGCTGACGGCGAGTTCGTGTTCAAGAACCTCGTGCTGATCGGTGCCGCGCTCGTACTGCTCGGCCTGGACGAACGCCGACGTCCGTCGACCGGGAGCTGATGCGTCGACCCTCGTGCGCTGGGTCGATGTGCTGAGTTGACGCGATGCGCTGATGCGTTCCGGCGGGCACTGTTGTGTTGGCGAAGTCCACCACCGCAGCTACCACTCGGGCATGATC
>NZ_CAAAFR010000194.1:0-6885 GCF_900634745.1 Protofrankia symbiont of Coriaria ruscifolia | reverse complement strand
CGCGGATCAAGGTCGGTCCAGGCCCGCATGGCGCCTGCGTCTGGCCCCAGCCCGGCCGTTACTCCCTCGGCCACACCGGCATCCTGCGCTGACCGGACCTGCGCTGTCCGACCTGCGCTGTCCGACCTGCGCTGTCCGGCCGGGCCATGCCAGCGCATAACATGATCGGGCTGGTCGTGATGAGGCGGTGTCGGACGTGGGATTCCCTGTCCGGACACGGGTTACCGGACATCCCGGTTCACGTGCGGGCGGCTGACACGGTGCCTTTCACCCCGACCGCCTGGTAGACAGCGGCAGTCGATCGGGTGGGGAGCATCATCGTGACCGTGTCCGCCCCCGCAGGCCCGCCCGCCGTGCCGGCCCCGGCCGGTCCGTTCCGGCGGCGGTACGCAAGCCAGCGGACGTACTCCCGGGCGGACGGCCGCAGCCCGCGCACGAGCGTCAGCCCGACCCCGTGCGCGGCCAGCAGGTCGCGCAGGCGGCGTGGATGGACGAAGAGAGCGGGGTCGTGGATGCCGATCGGCGGGCCGCCCGGCAGCCGTTCGGCCAGGCGGACCATGGTGATCCGGCAGAACAGGGTGTCGGCGAGCGTGTCCACGACCAGTGTGCCTCCCGGTGCGAGCACCCGGGCCAGTTCGGCGCAGGCGGCCGGCAGGTCGGTGAGGTGCTCGAGCACCTCACCCGCGACCACGCATTGCAGGGATGCGTCCGCGAACGGCAGCCGCAACGCGTCTCCGCAGACGCCGACCACACCGTGGCGGCGGGCGGACGCCAGCGCGGAGGGCGAGATGTCGATGCCCACGTGACGCCACCCGGCGAGGGAACCGGTCAGGTGCGCGGCGAGGAGCCCGCCGCCGCAGGCCACGTCGAGCAGCGGCGCGCCGGCCCTGGACGGCTCCGGGATCAGCCGGGCGCGGGCCTGGGCCAGCCAGTGCAGCGCAGCGAACCGGCCGTCGGGCAGCCACCATTCGTCGGCGAGATCCTCGTACTGCTCGGGGTCGTTGCGCGGCCGGTGTGGCAGCCGGGCGTCGAAGCTGCGTCGGGACGATCCGATCGTCACGTTCGGCATGACTATCCGCCTTTCCTCGACGTTCCCGTACGGATATTCGAACCGGAGCTCTTGCACGCAGGGTCGCACGGAAGGCGGCCAGGGGCCGGGTTTCGCGCCGAGGCGCGTCCAGCATCGCAGGCCGGGGCCGCGAAGCGCGCTACCGCAAGGCCGCTACCGTAGGTCGGTCCCGGCGGCGATCAGTAGTGCCGCGTCGAGCGCCGCGAGCAGCATCGTCACCCGGAATGCCCGGCGACCACCGGGTGCGACCCCGGCGGTGGCCAGGCCGACGCACACGGCGAAGCCGGCGAGCGCCGGGCGGGACGGAGGCCACGGTCCGAGGGCGAGCAGCGCGGACGCGGCGGTGAGCAGCCCGGCGGCCAGCAGGGCGGACGCACGGGCGCCCAGCCGGTGCGGCAGGCCGCGCACGCCCGTGCGCTCGTCGTCGTTGAGGTCGGGCAGGGTGTTCGCGAAGTGCGCGCCTGTCCCGAGCATGCCGCCGGCCGCGACGAGCCACACCGGCGGCACCGGATGTCCCGGCAGACCCGCGACGACGAACACGGGCAGGAGCCCGAACGCCGCGGTATAGGGGACAACAGACGACGCCGTGGCCTTCGCACCCAGGTTGTACGCCCAGCCGCAGGCCACGCCCACGAGGTGTGCCGCACCCGCCGGCAGGCCCGACGCGAACGACAGCGGCACGCACACGGCCGCCGCGACGAGTGCGGCCCGGCCGACAGCCCATGCCGGGAGATCACCGCGAGCCACCGGCTTGTCCGGCCGCGCGGTCGTGGCGTCGCGGCTACGGTCGATGTAATCGTTGCTCCACCCGATGGAGAGCTGGCCGGCGAGTACGGCGGAGGCGACGGCGACGAGGCCGGCCATGGACCGTCCGGTCGTGGCGGCGAGCGCGGTCGCAACCGCGGTGACGGTGGCGGTCGGTTCCGGATGGCACGCTCGTACCATCGCTGCGGCGCGGGTCACGGCCGGTAGGGCTCCAGAACCTCGATCGGGCTGGTGGCCTGCGGCTTTGCCGTGGCGGGACCACCTCGGGTCGGGTAAGCCGGGTGGTCATGGTCTGCTCCTCGCTGTATGCGCTGACGCGGAGCATGTTCCGGTTGATGGTGCTGCGGATCCGCGACAGAACGACCCACGCCGGCGTCATCGCCCACACCCGAACACACAGGGCACCGCTCGCTCCCAAGCGTTCCTGGATCCACGTCCAAAATTCTCATCTCCGATCAATATGTGGAGTAACCGTCCTTTGGGGATTATTTCAGGCAGTCGGTCTCCACCTCCGTCCAGACCACCGCAGTTTGTGCACACAATGCTCATATCATCATCTTGATATTGATTACGCAGCCTCAGCCTCTGCCGATCCTGTTTCAATCCCTTGTAGGGGCGATGAGGACCGGAGCCTGGCAGGGCCGTGACCACAACGTTTCCGCTCCGTCCGGATGGTCAGTTCCGGGGATGCGTTCGTGGAAGAATACGAGGCCTGTCATGTCTTGATTCCACCGAGCCATTACAGCGGGCTGAGACCGGTCTCCGCGTGGAATCTGCGCGTCAGGGTGCGAATGCTGGTGCGGGCGTGGGCGGTGAGGTCCGCACGCATGAGTGGTTCGTGCAGCCTTTCGAGTTCCCACTGGCGGGTAGCGGCCAGCGAGGTGCCGTTCTCGGGCGGCAGCGGCGATTCGATGAACTGCGCCTGCCCGCCGGGTCGCACCGGTGCCGCAACGACCAGGCGGGCGATGTGGTTGGCCACCGCGGCGCCGTAGTCGGTGCGCACCAGGTGCAGGCACAGGTCGATGCCGGCGGACAGTCCGGCTGAGGTCAGCACGTTGCCGTCCTCGACGTACAGCACGTCGGGGTGTAGGCCGACCCTGGGGAAGCGTCTGCGGAACTCATCGGACTTGGCCCAGTAGGTGGTGGCGCTGCGGCCGTCGAGCAGCCCGGCCTGGGCGAGGACGAACGCACCGGTGCAGATCGAGACGACGCGCCTGCCCGCGGCCGACGCGCGGCACAGCGCCTCAAGGATGCGCGGGTCGACGTCCTCTCGGGCGCTGGTTCCGGTGACGATGACGGTGTCGGCGCTATCGAGGGCCTCCAGCCCGTGCGGGACGGCGACCTCAAGGCTGCCGCTGGTGGCGACGGGTCCCGGCAGGACTGTGCAGATACGCACCTCGTAGTCGGGGCGGGCGTCCAGGCGTCCTCGTCGGTGCCGGAGCCACCGGATCAGCCGCCGCCCGCCTGCTGGCCGACGCCGGTGAGAAGGTCCGCCTCATCACACGCCGCGGCAGCGGGCCGGCACACCCCCGGATCGAACGTGTCGCCGCCGACGCCACCAACACCACCCGGCTTGTCGAACTGGCCACCGGAGCGGACGTGCTGTTCAACTGCGCCATGCCGCCGTACGACCAGTGGCCTGCCCTGTTCCCGCCCCTGGCCGCCGCGCTGCTGGCGGCGGCGGAACGCACCGGCACGGACTACGTCATGCTCGGCAACACCTGTCGACGAACTGCTCGCCGTGATGGAGCTCGACGGCGACATCGAGCGCACCCTGGTCGTGGACTACTCGACGGGTATGCGCAAGAAGATCGGCCTGGCCGCGGCGCTGCTGCATGGGCCGAAGCTGCTGGTCCTCGACGAGCCGTTCGAGGCGGTCGACCCGGTGTCGGCGGCGACGCTCAAGCGCCTGCTCACCCGGTTCGTCGCGGCAGGAGGCTCGGTCCTGCTGTCCAGCCACGTGATGGCGCTGGTCGAGCAGCTGTGCGACACGGTCATGGCCAGGGGCCGGGTGGTCGCCGAAGGCCTGCTCGGTGCGGCCTACGTCGGCATCACGACGGCGGTCACCTTCACCGCGTTCACCGCGATGGTCGTCTTCGCGGCCCGGCTCGGCACCGTATCGGTGATCGTGTCGATTCCAGCGCTGTTGCTGCAGGTCACCCTGGTCGTGCTGCTGTCGCGTCTGACCGCGCGGCTGTTCGGTGTGCTCGCGCGTTCGCGCACGGGCGGCGCCGTCACGGCGGTCATCACCGCGGCGATGCTCGTGCTGAGCCAGTCCGGCTGGATTGTGTTCATCGCCCTGGACGCCGTCCTCACCACCGGCTTCTCGCACGGGTTCTCGATGGTCGTGCGTTCCTTCCCGTCGAGCTGGGGCCTGCTGGCCGTCGAGGCCGCCGCCCGCAGCCACTGGCTGTGGACCGTCGGCCCCCTGGTCGCGCTGGCGGTGCTGGTCGTCGCGCTGCTGGCCCTGTGGTCGCGCCTGCTCGGCCCGCCGCGGCTGGCCCGCGCCGTGGTGCGCGGCTCGTCTCGTGCGCCCGCACGCGAACGTGGCGCGACCGGCGCGGTGTACGCCAAGGAGATGCGCACCTGGCTGCGTGACCCCCTGCGCGTGCAGAGCCTGGTCGTCGCCCCCGTCTTCGCGATCTTCAGCGGTGTGCTGCCGTTGCTGTTCGACTCGACGGTGTTCCTGCCGTTCGTCGGCGCGCTCACCGCGCTCATGGGTGCGGTGAGCGGCGCAAACCTGTACGGCCAGGACGGCACGGCGCTGTGGCTGACCCTGCTGGTGCCTGCCTCGGAAGAAGCCGACGTGCGCGGCAGGCAATGGGCCTGGCTGACCCTGTTCGGCCCGTTGTCGCTGGTCCTGACCGTGGTCGGGACCGCGCCATGCACGGTTCCCTCTGGCCGTGGGCGCTGGCCGCCACCATAGCGGCGCTCGGCGCGGGCTCGGGACTGCTGCCGGTCGTCGCGACAGATCAGCTCGTGCCCGGCCCCGACCCGCACCTCAACAAGAACTCACCTTTGGAGCGCGGCGACGTCACCGGCCAGACGTTCGTGATGATGTTCCTGGTGCTGACCCTCACCGCACCCGCCCTCGGCACGGTCCTCGCGGGCGACAGGCTCGGCGAGCCGCTGCTGGCCTGGGCAGGCGTGGCGGTCGCGGTGCTGACCGGCGTGCTCTCGTTCGCGCTGCTGGGCAGGACAGTCGCCCGCAGGCTGCGCACGCGCGGGCCTGAGCTGCTGTACCTGATGCGCGTCGGCAAAGACCAGGACGAGCAGGTCGGCGAGGGTGCCAACCTGCTAAAGGTCATGCCGCGTGCCAGGCGCAGCCTGCTGTGGACCAGCTTCGTCATCGGATGTATCGCGCTGTTTCCGCAGGCGCTGGTGCCCATCGGCATGAAACTCGGCGGCGGCGTCGCCAAGGTGTGGTTCCTCGCGCTGTACATGCCGCCGGGCCTGCAATGGCCCACCATCGCGGTAATGATTCTGCTCGGCCTGGCCGCGTTCGGCCTGGCCGGCTGGATCTATATGACCGAGGCGAAGCGACTGCGGGAGAAGAGGTGGTGGGCCGCGTCGTCCACACTCTGAAGATCGACGGACCGGCCGTGCACACCGCTCTCGCCGCACTCGTCGACCAGGGGCTGGTCAGCCGTACGCCGTCCGACGCACACGACCCGAAGATCACGCTCACGCCGGCCGGCGCCACTCGCTTCCATCGGGTGCGAGAAGGTATCGGACGGATCACCCAGCGCCTCTACGGTGGCCTTCCAACCGAGGAACTGGCCACCGCCCACCGCGTGCTCGCCACCGTGACCGAACGCGCCAACGCCGAACTTGCCAGCTGAACGCAGCCAATGTCGTCCTTCGGCTCTGGGGGCAGCCGCCTGCAGTTGAACAACCTGGCAGGCTGGGAGCTGGGATGGTCGTGGCGGCTGTTGGGGGTCGGTTGGGCGGACGCGGTGTCGTGGGCGTGCGCCGGTGCCTATCCCGTGGCCCGTGAGGTGCCGAACATGGTGTCGAGGGTGACTGGCTGGAGGTGGCGTTCGGCGATGAGCTGTTGGATGCGGTCGAACAGGCCCAGGACGGTGGGATGGTTGGCGTGGCCGAGCATGATGGTGCCGGGTTGTAGGTAGCAGGTGGCCAGGCCGATCAGCTGGTCGGGGGTGAGCTGGGTGGAGTCCCCGAAGCTGCCGTTCCACAGCAGGATGCGGGGGTAGCCCATCTCGGCGACCACCCCGTCGACGTGCTGATTGTGCGCGCCGTAGGGCGGTCGGAACCAGGGGCGTGAGGTGATTCCGAAGGTCTTCTGGATCCATTCTTCATTTTTTTCGACGTCGGTACGGATGTCCGCGTCGGAGCGGCCCGGGAGCTGGTGATGTGTCCAGGTGTGGTTGCCGATCTGCACCTGGCTAGCCTCGATCAACGGCCGCAGCACGGGGGCGTGCTGGTCCCAGATCTGCCGGTAGGCGCCGTTCGGGCAGAACGTGATCGGTATTTTGGAACGCTGCGCGAACTCGACATAGCCGGCCACGGTCTGCGGGTCATATCCGTCGTCGATGGTCAACGCGATCTGCTGGGTGCGGTCGGGCGCCTGGAAGGTGGGATGCGCCGGGCCGGGGTGTGGCGGCGGGATCGGCGGTAATGGCTGCCCGGGAGCGGCCGCGACCGTGCCGGCCGCTGCCGGCCCGGCCGGCGCTTCCCGGGGTGTGTTCGAGGCGGACGGCTGCTCGCCGGGAGCCGGGCTCGCGCTTGCGGAGCAGGCGGCGAGCAGCGCTTCCGCCGCGCCGATGCTGAGCAGGCTCAGTAACATCCGCCGATCCACGATGGGCACCTTATTGGACGGTTCGGCAGCATTGGACGGTTCGACGGCGGACGACCGGCCGCTGGGATGTGGTGCGCCGGGAACCCTGAGCCCGTGAGGTCACCGAGAACTCCGGAGGATGCCCCGGCCTTCAGGCCGGGGAGGAATCCGGTCCCCCGCGGAGCGGAGCAGGGGTAGGCGATTCGCCGCTAGGGCGCGTATCGAGTCGTGATCATTGGGTGGTCCGGCTGAT
>NZ_CAAAFR010000193.1:0-4718 GCF_900634745.1 Protofrankia symbiont of Coriaria ruscifolia | reverse complement strand
ATCCCAAAAAGGATCATTACCTTGGGGAGGCGCGCCGACCTTTTCAGCGGTCTCCTAGGTCTCCCGGGTTGGCGGGGTCTCCCGGGACAGGTAGCCGTAGAGAAACGCATGAACGCTCTCAGTGGCGATTTTTTCGATCTCGGCATCCTCGATCGGGGCCGCACCGAGTTGGGTCCTGCTGGTCACCCTGGCCGTGATGAGCACCGCGAAGTGTTGAGCTGCGCACTCGGCGTCCTCGATCCGGAGCAGTCCTCGATCACTCAGGCGTGCCAGCTGGGCCGCCAGCGCGTGCTGGACCCGAAGAGGACCGGCCTCCTGCCAGGCCTCGTGCAGTTCCCGCGGAAAGCGCTCGGCCTCGGCATTGATCCTTCGGACGATCGCGAAATGGTCCGCGAACTCCGGCAGCGGCCTGAGCCACTGCCTGCCGAAGGCGATGAGATCGGCCTCCAGATCGGTGATCTCGCCGAGGTGGCGTTGGATGATTGCTTCGTAGGCGGCCGCGACCTGATGTGAGCTTTCGGTCAGTACGGTGACGAACAGGTGTTCCTTACTCTCGAAGTGGTTGTAGATCGTACGGGTCGACACTCCGGCCTCTGTGGCGATCATGTCGATGCTCGCCCCGAGGTAGCCGACGCGACCGAACACCGCCCGGGCGGCACGCATGACGGCCTGGCGTTTGTGCGTCATGCCCCGGCGCGGTCGGGCTTGTTCCTCGTCCGTGTTGGTCAACGTGGTTCCCGGGATCAGAGTGTAGAGCGGATCATGTATTGCCATGCACGTTGTGTTTTACAAAATTGCCATGCACGTTGTACTTTACTTTACGTGACCATCACGTCAAGGCGTCTGGCTGATCACGCCGATGTGCCCGGTGGTTTCACGTCCTCGCTGTTCCCGCTGTTCCCGCTCTCACCACCGACCGGCTGGCGGTCGGGTGCTGACCCGTACGACCCGTACCGGCCGCCGTTACGCATACGACGTCGGTGGGCGCCGGCGGACTGACCGTCCATATACATCAACGACAGACAGGGAGTGCGACGATGTCCAGTCACGCCCTCAAGCTCGCCGTGATACTCGGCAGCGTCAGGCAGGGGCGTTTCGGCCCGGTGGTCGCGCAGTGGTTTCTCGGCGAAGCGCGGCAGCACGGCCAGTTCGATGTGGAACTGATCGATCTGGCGGAAGCGCCCTTGCCGCTCGTGCTTCCGTCCGAGTCGCCGAAGGCTGCGGCTGCGTACCCACGTCCGGCCGGGATGGCGGATCTCACCAGGAAACTGGATGCGGCGGACGTGTTTGTCGTGGTGACGCCGGAGTACAACCACAGTTTCCCCGCATCGGTCAAGAGCCTCATCGATTGGCACTTCACCCAGTGGCAGGCCAAGCCGATCGGTTTCGTGTCCTACGGCGGAGTCGCCGGCGGTCTACGGGCTGTTGAGCAGTTGCGGTTGGTGTTTGCCGAGATGCATGCGGTCACTGTACGTGACACTGTCAGTTTCCACAGATATCCGGAGCTTTTCGATGCCGACGGTCGACTGGCCGACCCTGACGGACCGAACGGCGCAGCCAAGATCCTTCTTGATCAGCTCGCGTGGTGGGGCGCTGTGCTCCACGACGCAAGGCTCAACAGCCCATACAGCATTGGAGTTTAGGACACCGCACCATACGCTGCCGTCTCCGTCGGCGGACGGGCGGGGCTGTGGTTCGTGCTCCACCGGCCAGCCCTCAGTACCACGCTGCGACGGTGCCCGGCGCCGGTGATCCTGGAGGGGGTCTCTCCGCGTACCAACGGGCCGCTTGCTGCAACATGTCCTGTGACCAGGGCGCTTCGGGTGATCGGGGTGAGGCCCTGCCAGCCCGGAAAGCCCGGCGATCATTGAGGCGAGCGTCCACCCGATGACCGCGTTATCGGGTGGACCGGCGGATGAATTAGCAGAACCGGGGTCGATGAGGCCGATCCGGTGGGTTCTCGCCGCGTTGATGATGGTGGGACCTCCCAGGCGTCGGACCTACCGCCGCGGACCTGCGGTCACAGGTCGGTTCCGCTTGAGTTGCCCAATTCGAGCGTTGTTCTGCACAGCGTCCCCTAAAATCACATAGTTCACTGCTGCGCTCATCGGTGTGAGGAAGGTCAGGATCAGGAGTGGGGAACTCGCTGTTGTCACCAGTGCTTCGTCGGATTCGTCAACCAACTTCGAAGTGAACTACATTAATCGGATCGGCGTCCAGGATTATACGCGGTTGGATCCGACGGCCCGCGGCGGGTATGACAAGCTGAGACAAACGCCGGTCGCCGTGACACAACTGACTTCCAACGGACTGTCGATCCCCTTCGACGGCGCCCGCTTCACGTTGCTGCGCGACAGTACTCCGCTGCTGTCCGACCCGGACGCGCTCCGACGCCGGTTCCACGACGACGGCTATCTGCACCTGCGTGGTGCGCTTGATCCCGACGAGGTCCGCGCGCTGCGGGCGGACTATTTCTCCCGATTTGATCCGATTTACCTCAAGGCGGGCACCGAGCCGGTCCACGGTGTTTTCTCCGGGCAGCTACCGTCGGGTCTTCCGCCGCACGGCTGGCCGGGTCATCCGGCCCACAGCTTCGTCCGTTCCGCGGCCTTCATCCGGTTCATAGAGAACCCGACGCTGCTGCGCCTGGCCGAGACGCTCCTGGGCGCTTCCGCGGTCCTGCTGCCACGGCGTATCGTACGGCACTTCCACCGCGGGTCGTCCAGTGCGACCCGTGCCCACGTCGACTTCGACTACCTCGACGAGGGTTCTGATCAGTTGGTGACGATGTGGATCCCGCTGGGTGACTGCTCGGTCGAGACCGGCGGCATCATCTACCTGGAGGGTTCACACCGGCTCAGCCGTGAGGAGCTGGCGCCCCTGCGCAAGGTGACGGACCGTCCGGACGATCCCCGGCCGATCAGCCACGACCTCTCCTGGGTCTCCACCCGTCTGGGCCTGCGGTGGATGCACATCGTCAGCAGAGCCGGCGACATCACTTTGCACAACTCGCACCTCATCCACGCCTCCCTGGACGTCACAGGGGAGGTGATGCGCCTGTCCACCGATCTGCGCTTCGCCCGGCGTGGCGACAATATCGACTACCGCTGGACGATCCCCTGGTCGGGCAATGACGGAAACTAAAGATCCTGTTCTGGCTCCCGTGCCTGATCGGCCGCGACGGAGATCGGCGTGCATACGGCCTCTCTTGTCAAGGCGGTGCAGGTCGAGCTGACCACTGCGGCCGCCGGCTTGCGGAGAGCATTTTTATCGTCGTCGGCTTCGACGCGTTCTTTGCCGCGCAGCGGCGACGGTACAGCGGACGCGGTGACGATTCCAAGGTCGATGAGGAGATGGGTCCTCCTGATGTCGGAATCGCCGAGAATAACGACGGTTTCTCCCACATCGACCCAAGTGTCGATGCGGGAGACGATAGCAGTATTCATGCCTGGGATGCGGACGGAGGTGAGATCTCGGGAGAATTTCAGGGAGGCTGCTCCTCGCATACCGACCCATACTGGAATGATCTTTACTGGCCGGCTCCGGACACACGGAACAGTATCCTGGTGGCGTCAGTACGGGCAGGCGTACGTGGGCAGGAGACAAAGCGTGCAGCGCGACCCAAAATCGATTCCGTCCTCGGGCGACGAGCCGGACCGGGCCGGGGTCACCACCGATATTGATGCTCCGGTGACGGTACGCATCCCCGCCGAAGGGGTCGAACTGGTCGGCGACGCCTATGGTGACCCGGCTGCCGTCCCGGTACTGTTCCTGCACGGAGGCGGTCAGACCCGCCACTCCTGGGGCACGACCGCCCACACGCTCGCCCGCAACGGCTGGCATGCACTCACCATCGATCTGCGCGGGCATGGCGACAGTGGATGGTCGCCCGACGGGATCTATCCACTGAGCCGGTTCGCCACCGACGTCGTAGCGGTCGTGCGGTGGACGGGACGAGTGCCCGTGCTCATCGGGGCATCCCTCGGTGGCATCGCCTCGCTTGCGGCCCTTGAGCAGCATCCCGACCTCGCCGCCGGCATAGTCCTCGTCGACGTCTCACCGTTCCTGCAACCCGCCGGTACGAACCGTATCCGCGAATTCATGACGGCCAAGCCGGAAGGCTACGGTTCCCTGGACGAAGTCGCCGACGCCGTCGCGGCCTATCTCCCCCATCGGCCCCGGCCAGGCAATATCAGTGGCCTGCGCAAGAACCTCCGTCATGTCAACGGCCGGTGGTTCTGGCATTGGGACCCCGCCTTCCTGCGTGATCCCAACAATCAGCCATCCCAACGTGAGCGTACGATTACTTCCGGGATCGACACCGCGGCCGTCTCGCTGCGGATCCCGACCCTGCTCGTGCGTGGCGGCGAGTCGGACGTGCTGAGCGTTGACGATGCCCGTCGCTTCCTAGAGCTGATCCCCCACGCCGAATACGTCGACGTCGCCGGTGCCCACCACATGGTCGCCGGCGACGACAACTCGGTCTTCGACCAGGCGGTCCATGACTTTCTCGACCGGCGTATCCGTCCCCGCCGACGTCCCGACCTCGCCACGACCCCTCCGTCGTTGTGAGGGGCCTGCCGGAACCTGTCGGTTGATCTTCAATCGGGCGGATCGTCGACATGTATGGCCGACATCTGCGTGAGGTTCGGGTGGCGCGGGGGTTTGTTAGAGGAGTTGTTCGGCCCAGATGGTTTTGCCGGTGCCGTTGTAGCGGG
>NZ_CAAAFR010000192.1:0-9398 GCF_900634745.1 Protofrankia symbiont of Coriaria ruscifolia | reverse complement strand
GTGTGAGGGGATGGGGGTGTGCCAGGAGGTGGTGTTGGGGGCGGTGATGTGGTGGATGGCGTGCCCGGTGGAGAGGGCGCGGGCTATGGGTGAGTCCGGGGGATAAGTGCCGATCTGGCCGAGTACGATAGGGGCTTCCGGTTCGCCGGGGAGAGCGGATTTGTGGCCGATACAGCGGAGTGTCACCGGACTGGTGATGCCGCCGGGGGCGGGTTCGTTGCCGCGGTAGACGGTGTCGAGGAGGTCGACGCTGGCCCAGTCGGCGAAGCGGGGGACGGCGATGTCAGCCAGTTCCTGGGCGGTGCGTTCCACGTCCAGGGTGCTGCCGATGGCGGTGTTGGCTTCGTTGAGCAGGGTCAGGCGCTGCTGGGCCCAGTACTGCTCGCTGATGTCGAGGGCCGCGGTGAACGCACCCCGGACCCGACCGGCCGGATCCCGCACCGGTGACGTTCTGACCGCCCAGGCGCGTTTGCGGGACTCGGCCTGTGCCCGGCGGAACGTCTCGTAGTGGGCCGGCTCACCGGTCGCCACCACCTGACGCAGATGTTCCCGTACCTCGTTGTAGGCGGGGTGGGGAAAGGCGTCCATCAGCCGGCGTCCGCGCAGGTCGTCCTCGGCGCTACCGAGCATGCGGGCCACTTCGGCGTTCAGCCGTCTGATCCGCTGCTCGGTGTCGGTGATTGCCAGGCCGATCGGGGCCTGGGTGAGCGCCCAGTCCAGCAGGGCCAGATCATCCACATCCTCGTGCGGGTCCTGTGTGTCCTTCGGAGGGTCCTGTGCGGTGACCGCTGCCACGAACCACTGGGTGACCTTCCCACCGGCGTCCAGCAACGGGTACGCACGCACCCCCACAGCCAGACCATGACCATCCCGGTGACGTGCCGTCACCAACCCGCTCCAGCCCTGTCCGTCCGCCACGGCTCGCCGGGCCGGACCCGGTACCTTCCCCACAAGAAGATCAACTGCTGTCGTTCCGACGATCTCAGCCGGTGCGTAACCCAGCAGCCGGCACGCATCGTCACTCCACGCGGTCACGATGCCGTGCGCGTCAACAGCAGCCGTTACCGCGTACCCCACAGAAAGCTCACCGAGCCGGTCACCCGACGTGGCGTTACGCGGTCTATCACCGTTCATCTCACCCCCGCCTTCCCCGTGAGGCCGTGGACGAACCGGCATCGTGACACATTACTTATCTCTTCTTCACCTTTTCGTTTTGCGTCTGTACCCCTTCGGCTGTTCCGGCCGCCTGGGATTCCGTGCATTACCGGTACTACCGGCATCGTCGTGCGGCTCGGCGCATCGTTCGGCAGCACGGTGCTCTCCAGTCACACCCCGACCGCTGCCGAGGGCCGATCGCTTTCGGCAAACACATTGGGACGCCCGGCAGCAGGGGTGTGGATCACTGAGTGGGGAGAGCGGGGTCCCCGCTCGTTGCGACCGGGGACCTGTGCCGTTGTGACCGGGAGCCGTGCCGTCGCAAAGTGACGGTGCATGCTGTTGCGGTGCGTGCAGGTGATGGTCAGGAACCCCGAGGCGGAGGAGACTCAGACGGTGGATCAGGCGGTGGAACGTGGCCACCGGGCAGCCAGCCGACTCTTCCCGGTGGCGCACGGTCCGGGTCAGTTTTCGTCAGTTTCCGTCAGTGTCGGCGTAGCGGCGGGCAGCAGCCAGAGCCGTGCGGGCCGCGGCGGCGTCAACCGGCACCCCCGCCGGGACCCCGGCCTGCCCGGCATCCGGGCTCCGGTCGAAGTACAGGGTGGCGTAGGCGGTGGTGTCGCGCTGGAAACGCCACCCTTCGGAGAGCGGACCGGCGTCGACGGCGTCGTAGCCGATTGCATCAAGGAACGCGATCACCGTCGCTTTCGCATCCGTGTAGTCCCCGGCGATCGGCAGAGCGCTGCGGTCGGGCGCCCCGGCCGGCCGGGCCAGTGACAGCAGGTGCTTGAAGTAGATGTTGTTGAACCCCTTGACGACCTTGGATGTCGGCAGATGGCTCTGGAGGAGTTCACTGACTGTGGTCGATTCGTCGTCCAACTCGGGGATCTGCCCGTCACGCTGCGGTAAGCCCTCAGTGGAATCGTCACGACCACCAGGTCCCCGGCTTCCCCGGCTTCGCCGGGGGTCGCGGCGCGGGCATGCGGGCCCAGTTCGTCGACCAGTTCCTTCAGGGTCTCGGGCCCCCGCGAGTTGCTCAGGACCACGTCGTATCCGGCCGTGACAGCCAGCCCGGCCACCGTGCTGCCGATGCTTCCGCTACCGATCAGTCCAACAGTTGTCATGTCCGACCCCAACCCTCGGCTCTCCGGTCGGCATTCCCGAGAACGGCTGTCCGTGCCCGGCCCCGGAAGTGACCAATAATGATCATGAGCTGGCTGGATCCGGTCGGTGCAACGATCTGCGGCTGGCCATCCTCGAATGGGTTAAATATCCAGATCGTGACAGTGTGTTATGATTTGATCATTCTGGAACGGAACGGAGCACTCCGTTCCGTGTTAGCCACGCCGGGTGGAAACAGGCGGGGAGGGCCGACCGCCGGCTCGTCGAGCCGACGCCAGCCGTAACGACAAGCGGATCCTGGTGACGGCACGCGAGGTCTTCATCGAGCTGGGGCCAGGAGCGCCGATCTCGGTCATCGCCGAGCGGGCCGGCGTGGGCATGGGCACGTTGTACCGGCGCTACCCGAGCAAGGAAGACCTGATGCGGGCGCTGTCCCTCGCCCACATGGAACAGACCCGGGCGGCGGCTGAGGCAGGCCTGGCCGATCCAGACCCGTGGGCTGGTTTCGAGGGTTTCATCGTGTCCTGCGTCGAGGCCGGCGTCGATGGCTCCCCGCGGCTCGCCGGCACCTTCGAGGTCACCGAGGACGTGCTGGCCACCAGCAAGCGGGCCCGGGAAGCCATCACCGTCCTGGTCACCCGGGCGCAGGCCGAGGGCGGTCTGCGCCGCGACGTCAATGCCGACGACATCGTCGTGCTGCTGCATGCGCTGCGGGAACGGCGCTCCGCCAGGGGCGGGACCGCGGCGGATCTGACCCAGCGTTTTCTCGGCATCATCCTGGACGGCCTGCGCGCCTCGAACGCGCGTCGGTTGGCGGCTCCGCCGACCGATCGGAAAAAGATGGAGCAGGCCATGAAATCCACTTTCAGAAAGGACGCCCCCCATTCTCCATGACCGAACAGGTCGCTTCCGGTACTGATTTTCAGCCGGTGAACGGAGCCCGCTGTTGCCCATCGCCATCGCATTTTCCGAATACGGCGGCCCCGAGGTGCTGCACCGGATCGACATCGACCAGCCGGCCGCGGAGAGTAGCCAGGTTCGGGTCAGGGTTCGGACGGCCGGGGTCGCCCCACTGGATACCAAGATCCGTAGTGGTCAGCTCGCCGATGCCTTTCCGGTCACCTTTCCCGCGCGGCTCGGCAACGAGTTCGCCGGGGTGATCGACCAGGTTGGACCGGACGTCGCCGACTTCACGGTCGGCGACGAGATCATCGGCTTCACCTTCGGTCAGGGGTACGCCGAGGTCGTGGTCGTCGGCGTCGACCAGATCGTCGCCAAGCCCCCGGGCCTGGGAGGTCGCCGGCGGCCTGTCCGTGGTGGGCCAGGGTGCCTTCCGCTTCCTCGAGGAACTGCGGGTCACCGCGGGGGAGACCTTACTGATCTACGCGGCGGCCGGTGGGGTCGGCACCGTGGCGTCCCAGCTCGCCCTGCTGCGAGGCGCCACGGTGATCGGTACTGCCAGCGCGGGTAACCACGACTACCTGCGCTCGCTCGGGGTCGTCCCGGGCAGCTATGACGACGGCCTGCTGGATCGGGTCCGCACCATGGCCCTGAACGGGGTACAGGCCGCCCTGGACGCCGTCGGCGGACCCGCCACGGAGGTCTCCGTGGAGCTCGTGGCCGACCGGGACCGGGTCGCAACCCTGGTGGACGTCGACACCGCCATCGAGAGGTACGGCATCCGCAGGCTGGTCGGTGGCCGGTCCACCACGACCCTCAGTTACCTTGCCGACCTTGCCGACCTTGCCGACCTTGCCGACCTTGTCGCCCGGGGCGTCCTGGGACTGCCGACCACCACATTCCCGCTCGACGAAGTTGTCCGGGCGCACCAGAAGGTCCAGGGTGGGCACGTTCGTGGCAAGGTCGTGCTCACGATCAGCTGACGATCAGACTGATGGCGATTCGAGCCGTTCTCCGATCAGGCACACGAGGCGACGACGAGCCCGTGACGACCTGCTGCCGCGTCCCGCCGGAACAGCATGCGGAATCCGCTGTTCCGGCGGGTGCTCTCCGCGCCGCTCTTATTGCTGAGTCCCGTTGGAAAATCCGTCGGAAACAGCGTTCCCGGCCTGGGAGACGGCGCCGAAAAAGAGTCCATCGACAGCGCCGGAGAGATCGCTCACGGGATCGGCGACGGTGACGGCGGTTCTGCTGCCGATCCCGGTGCTTGTGCTGGTCCCGGTGCTTGTGCTGGTCCCGGAGTTGGTGCTGGTGCTGATGCCGGTATCGGTAGACGTATTGGTGGACAGGGAGAGAGCACCGGCGGGAGCCGTGCCCAGGAGCACAGCGAACAGCCCGGTGACGATGAGGACCGTGGCACGCCGCAGGGTTCTGGCGGTCATGTTTACCCCCAGTGGATATGGGTGGTGGATGTTCCTCTTAGAAGCGTAGATCGGCCGGCGGGCACAGGAATCCGAAGGCCGGGTACTGTGGCGCCGGCTTCATCACAATGCTTCTGAGGGCCTCCGGGCGCGCGAAGGGAGTTATTATCGTGCGTCCTTTGGCTGGCTGGGAAAAGAGGACGACTGCTCCGTCGGCCTGTCCTGGTGAAACGGTAGTCCGTGGGTATTTCGTTGGCTTGCGCGTTTCCCGCGCTGGTCGTCGGGCTTCGAGCTGGGCGCACTGTCAGTCGCGGCGACGGATGGTCATTGGCAGCCCGTCACGGGGTCGCAGGGTCACCAGCGGCTCAGGTGTGATCTGTAGGCCTGCGACAGGCTCGAACATCCAGCGGCGGCTGATCGTGGCGAGAGCGAGCACTCCTTCGGTCTGGGCGAAGCTGTTGCCGATGCACTGATGTGGACCACCCCCGAAGGGAAAGTAGGCGTAACGGGGCCGGTGGGGGTCGACCCGGTCCCCGATCCAGCGGCTCGGGTCGAAGCGTTCCGGCTCCGGCCACCACTTTCCGTCACGGTGGATGACCCACTGACTCAGCAGCAGCGTCGAACCGGCGGGCAGCGGATAACCGCCGACGATGCGGTCCTCCACCAGATACCGGCTCATCGCCCACACAGGTGGATAGAGCCTCATCGATTCTTTGAACACCGCGTCGGTGAACGGCAGGTGGGGTAGGTCCGCGACCGTCGGGCACCGGCCGGCCAGGACGGTGTCGAGCTCGGCGTGCAGTGCTGCCGCCACCTCGGGATGCCGGCCGAGGAGATGGAAGGTCCAGGTCAGTGCGTTGGCGGTGGTTTCGTGACCGGCGAGCATGATTGTCAGGACCTCGTCGCGGACCTGCGTGTCATCCATACCGTCCCCGGTGTCGGCATCACGGGCGGACAACAGCAGTGACAGCAGGTCCCCGCCTTCCGCCCCGTCGCGACGGCGGCGTTCGATGAGGTTGTAGACAACCCGGTCAAGGGCCTGACGAGAGCTGCGCCGACGCCGGACCGAGGGCAGCGGCAGCTGCTCCAGCAGTTCGAAACCAGCGTGCAGGGCCTTGCGGGCAGCCACCGTGTTCTCGCTGATCGCGGTCCGGATCACGGTCACGATGTTGCTGTCGGCATCGGCGTCGACGTCCACGTCGAACAGGGTTTTTGTGACCATCGCCAGCGTCATCTCGATCATCTCGTTGTGCATGTCGAGACGTTGCCCGTCCCGCCAACGCTTGGTCCGCTCATCGGCAATCGCGACGAACGTCTCGCCGTACTCGAAGATCCGCTGGTGATGGAACAGCGGTTGCATGAGCCGCCGCTGTCTGCGGTGTAGATCACTGGAACTGGTCAGCAGGCCCTGTCCGAGTACCAGGGTGAGGGGCTGCACCACGGTTTGACGAGAACCGAGACCACGACGGACAAAGCCCCTGCGGTAGGCGCGACTCGACCCGACCAGCACGTCGGCGATCGCGGCTGGGTCCGCCACGAGGAACGCCGACAGTGGACGGGACGACAGCTGCACGATCGGGCCGTGGGTCTGGCGCAGGCGGATGAGGCCGGCGAGCGGATCGGCGCGCAGCAGCCTTCCCACCGCGCGCAGGCCACCGGCTGATCCTGGAACGGCGTTCGCGCGCATCGGCGCGGGCGCCGGCGTGACAGTGGCGGGCGGGGTAACGGTCATCGCGGACCCTCCTCGGGAACACGGGCGGGGGCACGGGAGCGCTCAACCAAGCAGGACGACCGGCAGACTGATCTTCACGATAATCGCGATCTAAGCGGTGCGGTGGGAGACACCGGCCACGTCCATCCGCCGATGGTTACGCCCGCCCGCCTGCTCAACGGGCGCTCAGATGTGGATGCGCCGGCGGCGGCGTCCGCACTCGGCCTGCCGGCCGGCAGGTTGGGAGCATGCGCCAGGGCGTGAAATGTCCCCGGTCACCCTCCTTGGTCCTACCGGGATGGGCGGGGAGCGGCGGTGACGGCGCTGAAGCGTCCAGACCGATCAATCAGACCGATCAATGATCGGAACCGCCATGCTCGCCGAGCATGGTGGACACCGGACACCGGGGAGACTGCACCAATGGTGCCTATATGTCACATCACCGCGGACGGTGTGAAAATCTCGCGCGAAAGAAACATCATCGCGCTGCCTTCGACCTTCTAGCCAACGTGCAGATGTGGTGACCTCGCGTGGTCGGTGCCATGGACGAGTGGTTGCCGTGGCTGCTGCCACGAGTCGGCCGAGCGGAGAAGTTGAGGTACATCCCGCACACCCGCGGATTCGAGTTCGCGGCGCCACAGGGTCAGATCGACCGCGCGGGCGGTGGTGAACACAGTGCGGTCCGGCCGTAGCAGCGCGGCGGACGCACGGTGGCGGGTCAGCCAGCGGCCGAGCGTCCCGCTTGTGTCATGGATGATCTTTATGTCGTCCGATGTCACCGGCAGGGGGGAATAGAGAGGGACGATGCCGATGTAGCGGGTGCGCAGCCGGGCGAAGAAGGCCCGGGCGTCCTCGTCGATGGCGGAGGCCCAGTTGAAGGAGAAGATCCAGTCGGTGCAACGGGCGAGGACGGCGAAGCCGTCTCCCAACAGATCGTCCAGCGGGATCTCGGTGGCGGCGGCAGTGGCGGTGTCGGCGGCGGTGCGGACCAGCGGCTGCGGGCAGAGCCGCCCGGCGGGTTGCGGACGGCCCGGCAACAGCCGCGATACCGGCCTGACGAGTGGGCCGGGGCGCAACGGCGGGCTCACCGAGCGGTCCATGATCTTTTGGAAGGCGGAAAGGCCGGTAGCCCGTACGAACAGGGCTTGGCGTGCTGTGCCTGTGGCAGTTGCGCCGCTGGTCATCGTCCGGCCGAGGAGGACCGCCGTGCGAACCATCTGGCGGGCGTGTGGCCGGCGTTCGGCCTGGTAGCTGTCGAGGAGGTGCTCGTCGGCGTGGCCGGCCAGGACGAGAGCGAGTTTCCAGGTGAGGTTCGCCGCATCGCGGATGCCGGCGCACAGTCCCTGACCGAGAAACGGTGGTGTCTGATGGGCGGCATCGCCGAGGAGGAATATCCGGCCTCGGCGCCAGCGCCGGGCGATGAGTGCGTGGAACGTGTAGGAGGTTTGGCGCAAGACGGTGAGTTGCTGCGGGTCGACGCTGCCGAGCCAGGGGGCGACGAGCTGGTGGACGACCTCGGTTCGTGACAGTTCGTGGGCGGATTCGCCGGCCCGTATCTGGAACTCCCAGCGGTAGCGTTGCGGGCCGATCCGCATGTATGTGGCGGCGCGGTGCGGGTCGCACACCTGGTGGATGCCGTCCCAGTTCTCCAGTAGTTGCTCGCTGTGCACGTCGATGACGAGCCAGGACTGGGTGAAGTGCAGGTCTTCCATGGTGGTGCCGATGGTTGTGCGGGTGTTGCTGTTAGCGCCGTCGCAGCCGAGGACGGCGTGGGTCCAGATCTGCTCGAGTCGACCGGAGATGCTGTCGCGGATCGTGACGCGCAGGGGGGCGGGGCCGTGGGTGTGCCCGGTCTCGACGATGACGGCTTCGGCGCCGCACCGTAGGTCGACGTGCGGGAAGCGGGCGAGTCCCCTGCGCAGCACTGCCTCCAACGTGGCCTGGTCGAACATGTTGGCCCCGGGATGCCCCTGCCCGCCGTCGGTGGGGTCACGGTGGAAGCGGGCGAACGGCTGGTGGTCGGAGTTCAGCAGCTGCATGCCCAGCGCCGGCCTGGTGATGGCGCGTACGTCGTCGGCGAGGCCGCCTGATTGCATGATCCGCAACGTTTCGTCGTCGAGGTGCACGGCTCGGGGCAGCGGGTAGATGTCGTGGTGGCGTTCGATGATGAGGCAGGGGATGCCCTGTTGGCCGAGAAGGTTGGCTGCCGTTGTGCCGCTGGGGCCGGCGCCGATGATGACGACGGGAATTTCTCGGGGGGTAAGCGACGGCATGCCGGCATCCTTCGGGCGTTACAGGTGGGACGTGTGCAGGTCGCGGTCGGTTTACTGCGGGTGCGGGTGCGGGTCGGGTGTGGCCGCGGCCGCGTTCGACGACGCACCTCGTGTATCGCGTGGGGGTGCGGCAGACGTCGACGCGGTCGCGCGGGTCACCGGACGTCGGTGGGTCTTCAGATGTCAGTGGGCTTTCAGGAGTGCGGCGAACAGTGTCAGGCCGGGGCCGAATCCGAGGGCGACCACCACTTTGCCCGGTCGGATTTCGCGGGTCTGGAGCAGCCGCTGCAGAATGATCAACACGGTGGCACTTGAGCAGTTGCCGTATTCCCGGAGGATGTCGTAGGAGGGGGCGATCGCCTCGTCGCTGAGCTGGAGCTGTTTCGCGACGACTCGCAGGATCCGTGCACCGCCGGGGTGTATGGCCCAGCCGTCGACGTCGTCGCTGGTGTAGCCGTGTGTGGTGAGGAGGTTGGTGACGAGGTCGGCGACGTGGCGTTCCAGGACTTCCGGGACCTGTGGTGACAGTCGCATCCGGAATCCGTGGTCGGTGACGAACCAGCCCATGTACTCGCTGACACTGCTGTCGGTACTCGCCATGACATCGACGATCTCGAGTTGTGTGGCCACGCTGGCTGTCGGGTGCTGAGCGGGTGCGACCACGACGGCGGCGGCTCCGTCGGCGAACAGCGAGTGCGCGACGATCTGTTCGAAGTCCTCGATGGTGGGGGTGCCTGCGTGCAGTGTGGGTGATTTGGGTTGGGCGTGCAGGCTGGAGAGTTCGAGGCAGAGCAGCAGTGCGGGTTTGCCGTGGAC
>NZ_CAAAFR010000191.1:94529-96299 GCF_900634745.1 Protofrankia symbiont of Coriaria ruscifolia | reverse complement strand
AAGGTTGCGAATGGCAGGGGCGCCAGCGAGAAAGGTGGATGTACCCGGCAGGTCGATCTGCTCGGTCAGCGTCATATGGTCCTTCCTTAAGTACGGACCGTTTGGTCACGGCCAAGAGTCGATGTCGGCTTGGCAGTGCATCCGAAGCGGCCGAGGATAGGGTTGTCCAGCTCACGATGCCCGGGGTCGCCACGTTTCATTGCTTCCCGTACATCACCACCCGGGCCATCACCACCCGCACCATCGTGTCGCAATGGTGTGGGTCCCCGGTCGTGACGGCCCGGTCCCCGTTCACTACGGCGCGGGTGCCCCGGGTGTCGGTCGACGCCCAAGATTTTCGACGTCTCCCTCCTGCCGACGCGCGATACATTTTCCGGATCCGGACACGACGGATTGGTGGAACCGGTCCGCCACTGAATCCAAGCTCGTTGAACGAGAGCCTTGTCCTCGGGCGCTGTTTCGCTCTTCGAATCCAAGCTCTCGTACAGAGTAACATGAATAGGCTACTCTGTGTAATGAAGTTGGTGTCGTTTCGAAGACGGTGACGGCTGTCAGGTGTCAAACGGGTACTGAAGCCTGCGCCGGGACGGGTGGTAGTCGGGCCGCATCCGATTACTTCCGATGGTTGTTGTATATGGGTGGTTCTCGCACGGATTTCCCGGACCCCGGATCACCGGGATGTCAGTGGGCTTTCAGGAGTGCGGCGAACAGTGTCAGGCCGGGGCCGAATCCGAGGGCGACCACCACTTTGCCCGGTCGGATTTCGCGGGTCTGGAGCAGCCGCTGCAGAACGATCAACACGGTGGCGCTGGCGCAGTTGCCGTATTCCCGGAGGATGTCGTAGGAGGGGGCGATCGCCTCGTCGCTGAGCTGGAGCTGTTTCGCGATGACTCGCAGGATCCGTGCGCCGCCGGGGTGTATGGCCCAGCCGTCGACGTCGTCGCTGGTGTAGCCGTGTGTGGTGAGGAGGTTGGTGACGAGGTCGGCGACGTGGCGTTCCAGGACTTCCGGGACCTGTGGTGACAGTCGCATCCGGAATCCGTGGTCGGTGACGAGCAAACCCATGTACTCGCTGACACTGCTGTCGGTGAGGGCCGTGACATCAAGGATTTCGAGACTCGCTGCGCTGTCCGTCGAAAATGTCCGTCCGAAAGGCGCGACCACGACGGCGGCGGCTCCGTCGGCGAACAGCGAGTGCGCGACGATCTGTTCGAGGTCTTCACGCGTGGGGGTGCCTGCGTGCAGTGTGGGTGATTTGGGTTGGGCGTGCAGGCTGCAGAGTTCGAGGCAGAGCAGCAGTGCGGGTTTGCCGTGGACGGCGACGTATTCGGCGACCGTGCCGAGTCCGGGGATTGCGGCGTGGCAGCCCATGTGTCCGATGATGACGCGGCGTAGATTCGGGGGCATTTGCAGGTCGTGGGACAGCAGGATGTCCAGGCCGGGGGTGACATGGCCGGTGGACGACGCGACTGCGAACAGGCCGAGGTCGCTGGGTGTGAGGCCGGCTGTGGTGAGGGCGTCGCTGGCTGCCTGGCGGCCTAGGGGGAGTGCTTCGGTGAGGTAGCGGCGCATCCGTTCGCCGGTGGTCCATTCGGTGCTGGGTTCTTTGCGGGGGTCGACGGCGTAGTGTCGGCTGACGATTCCGGATGAGGCCCATACTTTTTCGGCGAGTGGGTTGGCTGCGAAGTGGTCGCGGAAGAATTCCCACAGGTCGTCCTGGTTGACCCGTTGTGGTGTGGCTACGGCGGTGCCGACGATGTGTGGCTGGGT